>JAHDDM010000017.1 GCA_020629355.1 Rhodospirillaceae bacterium | reverse complement strand
AGCTGACCAGACGACCATGCGCATCTACCAGTCCCTTGGATGAGGAGGCCTTATGCTGCTGGGGATTCAATACTGGCATCAAGTTCTTCAAGTACGAAATTGTCAAAATTATTCGCCAACAGCTCATTCTGATACGTGGTCATAAAATCATCAAACACTGCGCCCTCTGCAAGGACACGTTGGATAGCATCGCTACTGGTGCTTTGGCTATCTGCAACAAGGAAGGAGAACACTGGTGCCAAGGATGTTTTGAGCATCTGATCACGATATTGTGTGACGACCTCTTGTACCCCAACCTGATTGTCTTGCATCTGCAAGGAAACAATCCAGTTCATCACATAACGCGCCTGCTGTTCGGACAATCGGTCTTCCTCTGTTGGCAGCGAGGTGATCAGGCGGCGGATGGTTTTACTAAGCTCAACCCAATCTTTATCTACCCAGAAAATTTCGCGGCGGATCAAGTCAGCCTCTAGGGTAATGTCCCCTGCCAACTGCTTGAGTGCATCTTCTTTTTCCCCTAGACTAGACAGCGCCTTAGCGCGCAATAGACGACGGTGGCGGCCTATCTCGCGTCCAATACTGCCGAATTGTGTCTCGTTTAGGGCTTTCAAGGCCAATGCCGGATTGTTGTTCAACAGCGAGACCACCGCGAGTTTTGTCCCTAAGCGCACCTTTTCAGTACCAAAGACGCGATAGCGAATCTGGTAGGCCAGCATATCTTCCGCTTGATCAAGCAGATCCATCCCGATCAACTGTTGAATCAGGCCGTTGATGATCCGATTGCCTTTTGCACCGATAGGGGTCAATTCGCGGAATTCGTCAAAGATAGCAATGGTGCGTATCGGCAGGACAGATTCGTTGCTTTCTAAATCCAAGAACAGGTCATTCAGGGTTTGCTGCATTCTGGATACCAGGCTGCTGTTTACCTCGTCGCCCAAATTCATCGAGGTCATCAGCCGCATCAGTCGCATGGCCGCGAGATAATCCCGCTCTGCCAGCATGATATCAACCATCTGTTCAAGAATAGTCGCCTCGATGGTGGTTTGGCGTGCGTCTGCCCTGAGGAATTTCAGTTTCTCGATCACTTCGCGTTCGCTCAGCCTGTTTTCGCGCCGGTCAATACTGATCATCGCATAGCGTGCCGCAAGCTGATTTTCTAAATCATCACTTTTTGCGACAATCTGAAACTTCTCTTCGGCGGTGTTCCAGTCGTTGATGGACAGGGCATGTTGCCCTTGAACATACAGCAAGGAGTTTTGTTGGAATGGTGTGAGCCAAGCACGATGCTCGTTAATGACTTTCAGCCAAATTTCGGCAACGTCGTAACGCTGCACCGCAATCGCGGCGCGAATAAACAGCAGCCCGAAATAGTTGCGCAGATAGGGTGGATAACGCCGCAGGATTGATTCACTACGTTGAAATTCGGCGAAAGCCTCTGGCCATCTATTCTGTTCCGCATGAACGCCAGCGCGCCAAATTGCGGCATCATTAAAGCCAATATATTGTGGCGAGTTCAGCTTTAGACCCGCATCGTCAAAACGGCGCAACAGATAATCGGCCGCTAATCGATAGGACTGAAACTCTTGAGCATTGCTCAAAGAGGGCTCTTTTTCTTCTGCCAACTCTAGCATTCCGACAGCTTCGCTACCCCAACCAATTGATAGGAAAAAGCGTGCCAGTTCCATGCGTAGTGCGGTACGCTTCTGTACTGGCGTGCGCACCAATTCGTACATCAGGTCATCGCGGGTATCGATGACTTTGCTTGGAAAAACTTTTGGCCAATCATCGGTATCAAGAAAGCGAAGCTGTTGGGCATTCAATTCGCGTTGCGTAGTGTTTTCCGTAATGGATATATTCATTTCAGTTTCGGAACTGACGGTAAAACCAAAATCGTAACGCCGCAGGCGAATATTATCGCGCTTGAGCATAATCGCCGCGCCTTGCAAAGACGGGAAGATGGTGGCATCAGGATAGTCGTGCTTTTGGGTGATCCCATAGCGCCTGATTCGGCTTGGCATCACCACGATACGCTCGCCAATTTCAGGATCGGTGAATTCTATCATCTCGTTGCTTTGACGGTCTGCAATCAGAATATACGGATTGCCATTCAGCTTATCGATTTCTATCTCGATGTTAATCTCTTGATCGACACGGAAGGGCTGTTTGTAAAAATTCAGCAACAGTTCGCTGCCTAAGCTGTTACGGCTACTTTCGGCGAATAAGATATTTGGATTGATGTCGGTATCAAGAACAACACGAAGTATCGTTTCGGTCTGTGTTGAAATATCTTCGTACAGCTTGATGTATTTTCGGCCAGTTTCGCTAATCTTTGTGTTTTCCAGCGCATTCGCGCGTTGCAGTACAATCCAGAGATTACGACCACGGCGAAAAATCGCCATAGGGTCATCTTCCTGTGCAGTGAGTGCAAAGGAAAACAGTGCATCCTTATTAGACCAGGCGAGTGGTTCAGTATTTGATCTAAGCTCCAGTATTTCACCGCTAGGCTGAATTCTGGTGGGGTCAGTGGGCTCTGGTGCTGCCTCGAAGGGATCGGTGATTTTTGTTATTTCTTCTTCTGTTTCCTGTGTTTCCTGTGCTGAAGCCATAGGCGCAAGCAGCAACAGGAGCATCAGCGGTAAAAGCAAACGCGATAGAAACGGAGAGCAGAAATTGTGACAGAGCATAGTGGAAAATGTCTATACAGCTTTTGACTTGGAGGTTTTGCGCTTTTTGAGTTGACGATGAATTTTCAGTGGTGGGGTTTTTTGATCAACCACATCAGCATTGACGATTATGCGCTCGACATCCTGAGCATCTGGCGCATCGAACATGCTTTCCATCAGTAGCCTTTCCATGACACCGCGTAATCCGCGTGCGCCAGTTTTGCGTTCCATGGCCTTTTGGGCAATGGCGCGAAGGCCGTCTTCGGTAAATTCAAGGGCAATATTTTCCATGGCAAACAGAGCCTGGTATTGTTTGGTGAGGGCATTGATCGGCTCAGTCAAGATACGCACCAAGGCATCAAGATCAAGTTCCTCAAGCGAGGTCACTACGGGCAGTCTGCCGACAAATTCTGGAATCAGGCCGAATTTCAGCAGGTCTTCGGTTTCGACTTTGCTTAAGATACGCTCGATTCGGCTTTCTTCGTTGGACTTGACTTCGGCTTCAAAGCCCATCGAGGATTTTTGCATCCGGTTCTCGATAATTTTCTCGATTCCTGTGAATGCACCGCCGCAAATAAATAGAATATTGGTGGTGTCGACTTGAAGAAGTTCTTGCTGAGGGTGCTTGCGCCCGCCTTGCGGCGGTACGCCAGCGACAGAGCCTTCCATGATTTTCAACAGGGCCTGCTGGACACCTTCGCCAGAGACATCTCGTGTGATCGAGGGATTATCCGACTTGCGGGTGATTTTATCGACTTCATCAATGAAGACTATGCCCTGCTGTGCTTTCTCGACATTGTTATCGGCGGCTTGCAAAAGCTTCAGGATAATATTCTCGACATCCTCGCCAACATAACTAGCTTCGGTCAATGCTGTTGCATCCGTCATGGTGAACGGCACGTTCAGAATCCGCGCCAGAGTTTGTGCGAGTAAGGTCTTGCCACTGCCAGAAGGTCCAAGCAACAGAATATTCGACTTGGCCAATTCCACCGCATCGGGCTTTTGTTCCTGCTTCAAACGTTTGTAGTGATTGTAGACTGCAACCGCCAGAACACGCTTGGTATCATGCTGTCCAATGACGTATTTATCGAGGGTTTCCAGCATCTCGCGTGGGGTGGGCAGGCTGTCCTCGTTGCTGTCGTTTTCTTCTGCTAAGGCGGGTTCGTTGTTCAGTATCTCCATGCACAGCTTGACGCACTCGTCACAGACGAACACTTGAGGCCCGGCAATAAGTTTGCGGACATCGTTTTGGTTCTTGCCACAAAACGAGCAGACCAGAGGTTTTTTCTTGGAGTTTGAAGTGTTGTCGTCTTTTGCCATCAATTGCTGCCCATAGTTAGGGTTATTGTCATTTTTTATCATATTTTTATCATAATAGACCCTCTTAATTAGGCAATTTTGTGGCGGCTGTCAAAATAAACCCGACATTACCTTAGGGCTTGAAGATTTTCTTGAAGTTCCTTTCCATGTCTATTCTGTTTGGTTATAAAGTTGCTTGTAAGGTTGCTAGTGAATGAAGGCGTGATGAGCGAATTGTGATTTAGGGGACATTAAAGATGGGTACGGACAAGGACGAAGACGACTTAGCTGAGGTGAACAGGGTTGTTGACGAGATAGCGCGGCAGATCAGGCAAGAGCAGCCAGAGACGGTAGCGCAGGATGATCCTGAGGATAGCGCTGTTTTACGCGCGGTTGCGGAAGCGGTTGGTGATTCTCCTGAGGGTGAACCCGAGGCCTTGTCGTCGCTGTTGGCAGAAGATGTTCTGTCTGCTGAAGTTTTGGATGCAACCCTTGATGAAACGGATTTTCAGCAGCTTCTTGAGGATATTACCCCGTTGGACTCGACGGAAAAAGTCGACGATTCCCTATCTGGTGACCCCATATCTGAAGCTTCGGAAGCGGGTGAAACCAGAGATTCGGGCATTGGCGCATTGTTGAGTATGTTCAAGCCGGGCGCAAAAGACCCTGATGTCAAAGAGGCTGGCGCACAGGAGGCAGGACAGGAAGAAGTCGCACGGCCTGTCACGGAAATTGTGCCAGAAACGCCTGTTTTAGCAGCAGAAGACCACGATCTGTCCGAAGCGGAAAGTATCAGTAAAGGTGTGCGTAATACTGATTACAGGGAGATCAGGCATGGCGATATCAATTACAATGTTTCGGATGTGCTGAATCTGCCGCTATTGCAGCAGACACCTTTGCAGGGTTTTGCGGACTTTGCCGAGGAACTGCCATTGCATTTCCCGATGAATCAGTTCCGTGTTGCGGTGCATGGCAACGAGGATGACTTTGCCGATGCCTTGGCTGAGACTCGTTCGAGTGCGGCAAATATCAATATACTTTTGCGTTATGCCGAGGCCTTGCAGGCGGAACAGCGTGAAGACTTTGCGGGCAGTGTGCGTATGTTGGACGAGCTTGGGCGACCAGCATTGGATAATCCTTCGATGCGTTATGACCTGGCGCGTATTGCTGAACGTGCTGGAGACCTTGCCAAGGCCCGAGAAGAGTACCAAACGCTAATCGGGATCAGCGATGATGTCGAGATGCAGCAGCTTTCTTTGGTGCGTTTGATTGATCTGGCGCATCAAAGCAACGACAATCAGGCGGTTCCGACTTTGCTGAGGCAGCTTTGCGGACGGATTTCCTCGTCAGAGCAGACGAAGGTACTGCCGCGTTTCTATAGCTTTGCAGAGCAGATTCGTGACCATGACAATCGGCGTTGGCTGCTAGAGAATCTGCTGGAATTGAATATATTCAGAGACGATTCGCATCTGCTGGAGCAGAGCGTGAAGCTGGCGAAGCATCGTGGTGATGATGATGAGCGTCTGGCTTTGTTGATTCGCCTGTGCAATGTCGTCGAGGGGATGCCGCGCATCAAGCCATTACAGCAGCTTTTGGCTCTGTATGAGCGGCGCGAAGATCATGACGGGGTGGATAATACCTTGCGCCGTCTGTGGCATACTGCTGAAGAGGCTGGCGCGCGGAAGGTGCTGCTGGAGACCCTGTTCCGTCTGCATGACAGAGACGCGGAGGATAGTGATGTTCTGTTGGCTATGGCGGCCTGTCAACGCGAGGTAGAGGACTCGCCGGCTCTGATCAAAACCTTGCAGACCCTGTCTTTGGTCACGGACAGCACAACAGTGCGCTACGAGACCCTAAGCGAGCTGATCGAACTGTACGAGGCTGCTGGCGATTTTGCGGCGGCGGACGAAGTCGTCTTGCGGTTGTTGAAAGACAGCGATGATGCTCTTGAGCGGATTTCTACACGGGCAGGTTCTTGCACCGGCGCGCGGCAGAAATATTGGTACGGTATTCTGTACGAATGGTCCGAGGCTGCTGATGCGGCCTTGATGATGAAACGCGCCGCCGAGGCGCTGTTGCGTCATGCCATTAAAGATGGTGATGAACTGTCTGAGCTGACGAATCTTGCGCGCCTCAGGGCGTATGGGGAGCAGCCAGTGGATCGTTGGTTGCGGATTGCGCATTTGGCGCGAAAGCATGGCAATAGTGGCTTGTTGACCGATGCGTTAGATGTTCTATTAGCCGATAACGAGGCGCAGCGAGACTTGCTTGAGGAACGGATCGAGTACCATATTGCAGCGGGGGAGTACCGTGCCGCAACTGGACGATTCGAGGCTCTGCTCACGGTGACGCCAGAGCGGATTGCGGTGATCACGAAGCTGCTTGATATGCCAGAGAATGCTCTGGAAGCCGCCCGTGAGACAGAACTGTGCTATGAACTGATGGGGCAGGTGGAGGAGCAATCTCCAGAGCGCTTTATCGCCCTTGAACGTCTTCGCCGCCTGGACCCTGAAAATCCCGCACATCTGCATTTGCTTATTGCGCACTATCGCAGCACGCAGAATCAGGCGGCCTTGGGCAATGCGCTTATGGCGCTACAGGTCTTGCAAGCGGGTTCCTCGCAACAGATTGCTACCTTGAACGAAGCCATTGCGCACTTTGCTGCCAGTGACGAGCAGGAAGCAATGGATGAAGCCTTTGAGATTCTATTGCCTTTAGTCAACCATCCGCTAGAGCGGATTGCGCGCCATGTTGAGACCTGTACAGGTGCGCGGCGGAGCAAATGGTTCGAGCAGTTGCGCAAATATGCTGCAACCGCTGGAGATATAGAACACCAGCTTATCGGGCTGGAAGGTTTAGTCGAATGTGCAGGAGATATTGAACGCGAAATAGGCTACCTGAAAGCCATGTTGCCTTTGAGTACTGATCAGGGTGATATTTGGCGGCAACTGTTGCTGCGTTATCGTAGCGCAGAGGGCGGGGAGACCGACTATGGTCATGCCAAACTTGAGGCGATGGATAAGCTTATTGAATATTCGATGGATGCTGCTGAAAAAGCGGGATTACTTCGCGAGCGTGTTGATGCGCATATTGCGGCGGGTGAAACGGAACGTGCTGTGGAAAGACTATCGGAACTATCGCAGATCAGTGATCAGCCCAATAGTGTTCTGCAAGAATTGCTGGACTTGGGCGGTAATCTTTTAACCACGGAGCAGAGGATCGATATTCATCGTGAGCTGTCGCGCAGTGGCAGCAGTAGCGAGCGCAAGAAGGCACTGAACGGGTTGTCCTTGATGCTCACTGAAGACGAGCGTCTGTTTGATTCTATTGACGTTCTGATGCAGCTTCGCTTGATGGAGCAAAAAGGCTCAACGGAAATGGCGGCGCTGGATGCACAGATTGAGGCGTTGATTCCACAGATTAGCATTGCGGAAGGTGTGGTTTCCCACCCGAAATTGATGCAGCAGATCAAGGACGATTTTGGACATATTGCCGAATATACTCAGCAGTATTACGACTATGCCCTGTCCACCGCGATTGAGAAGCAGGACAAGGCGCGCCTTGAAGCGATTATGATGGGCGCGCTGAAACAGGATGCGACTTGGCGGTCTTGCCTGAAGCTCTCAGAAAAGCAGCTTTTACAGGCTCTTGGCCTCCTCAAGGAAGCCAAAGGTGCGAAGGCGATTTTCCAACGCTTTGAACAGGATGCTCCTAGTGTGCGTATTCGCCGATACACGACACAGTTCCTTGCACCCATTTTCGAGGCTGAGAAGAACTGGCCTAAAGCGGTTCTCTATTGGAAAAATGCTGCTCATGCGGCCTTGGAAGAAAAGGACAGTATGGCTGCCGTGCGGATTCAGCTTCGTCTGCTGGCTTTGTACCGTAGCCTGAAAATGAAAACTGAAGCTGAGGAAATTGTCACCACAATCGCGAAGCTGCCAGAATCAGTGGCGAACGAATTGGGGCACTATATGATCCAGCCTCTGGAAATGTATGGGGTTATGCAGGTGCGTGATGGTGATAGCAATATGGCGCTGGCGATATTTAACCGTGCTGTAGCGTTACGCAAAGCGCATCAGAAAATGGATCATAGCGCAGCGACTTTGTTGGGTAATTTGGCTGAACTGTATCTGAAGCTGAAGAATATTGATCAGGCTGAGCAGCACTTTACTCAGGCGATTAGCCATCTTGATATGCACCCTGAACCCACTGCCGCAATCCGTCAAAAGCGCGAAGCCTACCGCGCCCGCAAGCGGATTATTGCTTCGCATCGTGAGCTTGCCTTGCTCAAATCGAAAGGGTGATACAGGTCACAGACGCAAGCCGTGTGAAAATATTATGGTAGTCTGAGCAGGAATCTTGTAGAACTTTCTGAGATAGGCAGAGTTTTACAAAGCTTACTTAAGGATATAAAAATTATGGCAGTGATTAAACGTTATGACTTCAGTGCATTATCAGCAATGTGCGTAGATGATTCGGATTTTTTTCTGGAAGTCTTCACGGATGTTCTTGGCGCATTTGGTGTGAAACGTGTTACCTCAGCAGACTCCGCAGAGGCCGCGCTGGAGAAGCTTGAGCAGGCCAACCCCGACATTGTTTTTATTGATTGGGAAATGGCGCATGATACTTGCGAGGACTTCTTGCGTGCAGTGCGCCAAAATCCCAAGCACCCATTCCGCACCATTCCGATTATTCTGGTCACGGGCTATACGGAAATCAAACGGATTCATCTGGCGCGGGACTTGGGTATCAATGAATTTATCGTCAAGCCTATTTCGGCGAAAAATCTTCATGCCCGTCTGGTGAAATTGATCGAGAATCCGCGTAAGTTCTATATGTCGCGCACCTATTTCGGCCCTGATCGCCGCCGCCGTCAGGTTGAACTGGATTTTCAGGATCGTCGCGCGAAGTAGTCGTGCGAAGTCGGTTCATGTCTTTTTTCTGTACACTTTAAGGAGGGCAAATTTTGGCTGAAGAATTTGAACCCGCCACTTTGAGGATTCCGGCCTCTGGCGGGAAGTCTTTCTCTGAAATTCAGCGCGATGCCGATAGAGCGGTTGCGAAGAAGACTTCACGCTTTGTGCAATATCTGGCAAAAGACCTTAAAGACATTCAGGCAATGCTTGCAGTCTATCTGGAAGACCCGTCCCAGGAAAATATGCGGCCTATTTTTGACCGTATCCATAATCTTCGCGGACAGGGCGCAATGTTTGATTACCCTCTGGTGACGACTATTGGGGGGCATTTTTGCCGCTATATTGATAACTTACCACCAGATGTTTCGCCACGGAAAGACGTTGTGGTGACCTTCATCAATTCGTTGAAGGTGGTGCAGGCTCAAAAGATTAAAGGCGAAGGACCTGAGAACTTTAAGATACTTATTGAAAATATGGGGCTTATGGTGACGAGCCTAATCAGCAAATAGTGTTTACAGGGATCATCACCGATATTGGTCGTCTTTACGCGATACGAGGTAATGCTGAAGGTGGCTTTAGCTTTGATATCGCCACTCGTTTGCCCAAAGCTGATCTGGCTATTGGTGCATCCGTGGCCTGTAGCGGGGTCTGTCTTACTGTTTCTGCCGAGGTTCGCTCAGGGGATGATGGTTGGATTTTTACGGTTGATGCCTCGCCAGAAACCTTGTCCGTAACGAATTTGGGCGATTGGCAGGTAGGCGAGGCGATCAATCTTGAGGCAGCTTTGCGTGTTGGGGATGCTCTTGGCGGACATTGGGTCAGTGGTCACGTTGATGGTGTGGGTACTGTTCGAACCATTACTACTGTTGGCGATGGGCATATGCGGTGGTTTATTGCTTGCCCTGCTGAACTTATGGTCTATATTGCGGATAGAGGTTCGGTTGCGGTGGATGGTTGCTCCCTAACGGTTACTGAGGTTACATCTGAGGGCTTTGCCTTTAACATGATTCCGCATACCCGTGCGCAAACAAGTTTCGTTGAGCGAAGCGAAGGGGCTTCGGTACATATTGAAGTTGATATTCTGGCGCGCTATATAGCGCGGTGGAATATGATAAATGTTAAGGAAAAACATGACTAAAGTTTTTGCCGTAGAGCAACCTGTTGTACAACCTGTTGCTGATTTTGCCATCGCGGATGTTGAGACCCTGATTGCAGAATTGCAGGCAGGGCATATCGTGCTGTTGGTGGATGATGAAAATCGTGAAAACGAAGGCGACCTGGTTGTGGCTTCGGAATATGTTACTCCAGAGGTCATCAATTTTATGGCGACACATGGTAAAGGGCTGATCTGCATGGCCTTGACGCAGGAAATGGCGGATCAGATGGAACTGAGCATGCAGCCCAAACGCCATGTTGAGGAGCATTCGACAAATTTTACTGTTTCCATCGAGGCGCGGCGCGGGGTGACTTCGGGTATTTCGGCCTTTGACCGTGCCGAAACGGTGCGGGTTGCGGCTGATGTTCATGTGACACCAGAAGATATTGCAACACCAGGGCATATTTTCCCGTTGGTTGCGCGTTCTGGCGGTACACTCGTGCGGCCTGGTCATACCGAAGCGGCGGTAGATCTTGCGCGTTTGGCAGGTTTACGGCCTTCGGGTGTTATTTGCGAGGTCATGCTCGATGATGGCACAATGGCACGGATGGATGCGTTGGAGAAATTTGCTCAGGACTTTGACCTGAAAATTGGCCGCATCTGTGACCTTGTTGATTACCGCAAGCAAAAAGGTCTGTAGTCTCATGCGTGTTCTTATTGTTACCGGAGGCTTCTATACAGAAATTGCCGATATGCTCGAAGACGGTGCGCTTGCGGCTCTGAAACAAGAAGACGCACATTATACCTTTATCCGCGTCCCTGGTGCGCTAGAAATCCCTGCTGTTATTGCACGGGGGGCAGAAAGCGGAGAGTTTGATGCTTTTGTGGCATTAGGCTGTGTGATACGCGGCGAAACCAGCCATTACGAGACGGTGTGCAATGAAAGCGCGCGGGGATTGATGGACTTGGCGGTGCATTATGGTCTGGCTATTGGCAATGGTATCTTGACCACGGAAAATATGGCGCAAGCCGTTTACCGCGCTGATCCGAAGCAGGGCAATAAAGGCGGCGAAGCCGTTCGTGCAGCATGTGCCGTCGCCCGCGCTTTTTCAACAAAATCCTAAAGATAGCAAAATGATTACTGGATACTTCCATTTCCCTAAGATTTTGATGCAAATAGGGGTAAAGCACGAAATTGAGTACCAGAACATATTTCAATATTTGAGGAACGGAAATGAGTGATTTGCCCCTAGATGCGCGAAAGATAGGGAAAGAGGAGTGTCCAAATGCGTGAATATGGTGCTTTTACAGGCATAACCTACTTTAACGGTGTATGGGTTGATGGCGATACTCCGATCATCAGCGGCATGTCGAGCGGTGGTTGGGTGGCCTCGACGGTGTTTGACGGTATTCGTGGTATTCGCGGTGCAATCCCCGATGGTGATTTACATTGCCAGCGATTGATTGCTTCCAGCCGTGGCCTTGGCCACAGCCCGCCCGTTTCCTGGCAAGAAGTTCTGGAATTATGCTGGCAAGGACTGCAACGCTTCGATGCTGATGCAGAACTGTATATTCGCCCCATGTTATGGGCAGATACGGGTTTTATTGCCCCGGATGCCGATAGTACACGCTTTGCCTTG
Source organism: Rhodospirillaceae bacterium (assembly GCA_020629355.1). Taxonomy (GTDB): domain Bacteria; phylum Pseudomonadota; class Alphaproteobacteria; order JABSOH01; family JABSOH01; genus JABSOH01. Next base: position 488 of record JAHDDM010000017.1, on the reverse strand, counting down.
ACCATCTTTGAAATGGCTATGCCCGCAAAGGAAGACACCATGACGGCGGCAATCTCGAACTATGCCAGACCATTGCCGCATACTGCACCAACCAAGACCAAGGCCGCTGGTCTGTATCCGAATTCTGGCCTTGCGATTCTTGAAGCGCGGAAACGTGGCTTCAAAAACGCTGTCTTAAAGGATGCCATGGGCAATATCGCCGAATTTAGTGCTTCCAACCTGTTGGTGGTGAAGAATGGCGAGGTGATTACCCCCGCAGACAATGGTAGTTTCCTATGCGGAATTACGCGCTTGCGTAGCATGGCATTGCTTCGCGAATTGGGAATTCCAGTACGAGAGGGGCGGGTGACCGAAGCCGAGCTGCTGGATGCAGACGAGGTAATCAGTACTGGAAATTACGCCAAAATCATGGCGGTGTCCCAAATCGAAGACAGGCATTATCCTACTGGCGCGGTGTTCTCGAAGCTTTATGATGCCTATCAGGCATA
>JAHDDM010000016.1:9670-12278 GCA_020629355.1 Rhodospirillaceae bacterium | reverse complement strand
AACCCCAACAGATTAGGGCATTTTATGCAGTATCAGGTGCTGTTGAAGCCCTCGCCAGCAGATAGTCAGGAATTGTATTTACGTTCGCTTGCGGCAATAGGATTACCGCCAGAGCAGCATGATATTCGCTTTGTCGAGGATGATTGGGAAAGCCCGACTTTAGGCGCATGGGGCTTGGGTTGGGAGGTCTGGTGTGATGGAATGGAGGTGAGTCAGTTCACCTATTTCCAGCAGGTTGGTGGTATTGATTGCACCCCAGTTTCCACAGAGCTTACTTACGGGCTTGAGCGTTTGGCGATGTACATTCAGGGTATCGATAATGTCTATGACTTACGCTACAATGACGATGTGCGTTATGGTGATATTTTTCACCGTGCCGAGCGTGAATATAGTGCTTTTTATTTGGATCAGGCTGATACGGCGATACTTTCGCGACGCTTTACAGAGGCTGAAAGCGAATGTACTCGTCTTCTTGAGCGTGAGTTGACCTTGCCAGCCTATGATTTTTGCATGGAGGCCAGTCACCTGTTTAACGTTTTGGATGCCAGACGTGTCATTTCGGTGACAGACAGGCCAGACTATATCGCGCGGGTGCGTGCGCTTGCGAAAGCCTGTGCCGAGCAATGGGTGGCCTTAGAGGAAGCAGATTGTGGCTGAGTGTTTTATTGAGCTGTTTCAGGAAGAGATTCCCGCCCGAATGCAGTCTCGTGCAGCCGAAGAACTGCACAAAAAAATTGCCACCAAGCTTGCAGAAGCCAAGCTAGAGTATGCTTCGATACAAAGCCATGCTACGCCTTTGCGTTTGGTGCTGCATATCACGGGTTTGGAGACCTTGCAGCAAGACCAGCACACAGAAACCAAAGGCCCGCTTTTGAGCGCGCCAGAGAAAGCCATTGCGGGTTTTTTGAAAAGCAATGGTTTAGCTTCGATTGAGGAGTGTGACCGCCTCGAAACCCCGAAGGGCGCGGCGTTGCTATATCGGCGCACCATAGCAGGGCAGGCGACATCGACATTGTTGCCTAAGATGCTGGCAGAAGTTTTGTGTGAATTTTCCTGGCCGAAAACCATGCGCTTTGCCGATACTGATTTTCGTTGGGTGCGGCCTTTGCGGCAAGTGTATGCGGTTCTGGATGGTCAGATTTTAACTGCCGAATTGAATTTGAACGGGCGGATATTGCCTTTGGCTTCTGAAATTGTTCTGGATCGTTTTGATGATCAAGCCCGTGCTGTCGCCACGACTTTTGCAGCCTATCAAGAGACGCTTGCGGCGGCGGGTATTATCTTGTCTGCACAGCAACGTGCCGAGATAATCCGTACAGAGTTAGAGCAAAAGGCAGCAGCGCATGGTTGCACGTGGCTTTCTGATCCGCATTTGCTGCACGAAGTCGCGGGGTTGACGGAATGCCCAAGAGTGATTTTTGGCACAATCGAAGACCGTTTTATGGCCTTGCCTGATGAGGTTTTGCGTTTGGCGATGAAGGTGCATCAAAAATACTTTGTTCTGCATCAAGCTGATGGCAAAAGCCTATCGCCCTATTTTGCTTTTGTAACCGCCAATGCCGATCCTGAAAATGACGAAACAATTCTCGCGGGGAATCAGCGTGTCTTGCGGTCACGGTTGCAGGATGCGGAATTCTTTTTACTTCAAGATCAGCGTGTTACCTTACAAGAACATGGCAGGCGTTTGAAAGATTTACGCTTTGTCGAAGGTTTAGGCTCGATGCAGGATAAGAGTGAACGTATTGCGGTTTTGCTCAGAGCCGAGCCTTTGTCGTTATCTGCCTCTGATGCAACGAATTTGGCAATTTTGGCTAAGGCCGATCTGGTCTCGGAAATGGTGGGAGAGTTTCCCGAATTGCAAGGGTTTATCGGTGCGCACTATGCCAGAGCCGAAGGTGCAAGTCTTGCGATACAACAGGCTATCGCCGAGCATTACGCGCCGAAAGGTCCAAGCGATTCTGTACCAGAATCAGAACTTGGCGCGGGGCTGGCGATGATGGACAAGCTGGATACCATTGCTGGATTTGTGGTCAAGGATGCCTTGCCGAAAGGCTCTGGTGATCCTTTTGCCATCCGCCGCGCGACGCTTGGGGTGTTGCGGATTATGATGGAACGTAACTGGCTTGCGTTCCTGCCTGAATTGGCAGCCTCAGCTTTGAAAGGTTTTGGCAAGGGTGGGGATGCCGATCTATTCTTCAAATTTACGGAATTTTATCGTGGACGGATGGTGCAGCTGTTGCGTGATCAAGGTGTTGATCATCATGTAGCACTGGCGGCGATGGGCGCGTCTTATGACGAAATAATGTCGACTGCCCAAGCATTAGAGCAGTTTATCGATACGCCAGAGGGCGTGGCACTGAGGGCTGCCTACACTAGGGTGCAGGGTATTTTGAAGAAAATCGAGATTGATGAAGCCGAGATGTCTCGTTTCATCTTTGATAAGGATCAGGAAGGTCTGGAAAGTGCGGATAGGGACTTGTGGGCAGCTATAGACTATTTCGACAGAACAGGCGCGTTTTTACCACCCGCGGAAGCTTTACTGGCGCTTGGTGGTCTTTGTGCGCCTCTGAATCACTTTTTTGATACGCTTTTCATTAACACGGAAGAC
>JAHDDM010000016.1:0-9570 GCA_020629355.1 Rhodospirillaceae bacterium | reverse complement strand
GAAGCCTGTGCGCGTTATCGGCAGGAAGGCAATGCCCTGTGGCCAGAGCTGAAAGACGAGATATTAGCGGCACTCGCCAAAGTCGAGGGCTATCTTGGCGCGACTTTTGGTGGAAGTGAAACACCGCTTTTGGTTTCGGTGCGCTCTGGTGCGCGCGCCTCTATGCCTGGTATGATGGATACGGTGCTGAACCTTGGCTTGAATGACGAGACCGTAGAAGCCTTGGCAAAGAACTCTGATGATCCGCGTTTTGCCTATGATTCCTATCGGCGTTTTATTCAGATGTACGGCAATGTTGTCCTTGGGGTTGAGCATCATCTGTTTGAAGATGCCTTGGAAGACCTGAAATTTCATTGCCACGTCGAAGAAGACCACGAGATTCCCGTTGACGCACTGAAAGACTTGATTAAGACCTATCTTGAGCTGGTGAAAGAAGAAACAGACGCGCCTTTCCCCAGCAATGTCCATGATCAGCTTTGGGCTGCAATCGGGGCTGTGTTTCAAAGCTGGTTCAGTGATCGTGCGCGGGTCTATCGTAAAATTCACGATATTCCCGAAAGTTGGGGTACAGCGGTGAATGTTCAGGCTATGGTCTATGGCAATATGGGTGATGATTGTGCCACGGGTGTTGCCTTTACCAGAAATCCTTCAAGCGGCGAGAACCAGCTTTACGGAGAATATCTGTTGAATGCACAGGGCGAGGATGTTGTGGCAGGGATCAGGACACCAGCTTCGATTGCGGGTAAAAGTAGTGATGATGCGCCCACGCTTGAGGCCTGTATGCCAGAGGTCTTTCAGCAGTTCCTTGATACCTGTCGTATTCTCGAGACGCATTATCACGATATGCAAGATATAGAATTCACCATCGAGCGTCATAAACTTTATATCTTACAGACCCGTAATGCCAAGCGCACCAGTCAAGCAGCAGTGCGGATTGCTGTGGAGATGTGCCAAGAGGGTTTGATCAGCAAGGAACAGGCATTATTGCAAATTAATGCCCGTGATCTTGATGGTCTGTTGCATCCGATTATTGATCCAGATGCTGAAAAACAGGTGATAGGTACGGGATTGCCCGCTTCACCAGGTGCTGCACAGGGCAGGGTGGTCTTTGATGCCGACACAGCAGAGGCATGGGCGCATTCTGGCGAAAAGGTTATTCTATTGCGTACTGAGACCTCGCCAGAGGATATTCATGGCATGCACGCCGCTGAAGGGATTGTGACCGCGCGTGGTGGCATGACCAGCCATGCGGCTGTTGTTGCCCGTGGTATGGGAACGCCCTGTGTTTCGGGGGTTAGCGCACTGAATATTGTCCGTGATGCCCGTGATGCCTCTTTGGGCGGTCATGTCATTCAAGAAGGCGACTGGTTGACATTAGACGGCAGTCGAGGCGAAATCCTGCTTGGTCAAGTCCGTATGATGCAGCCTCAGCTTGGCGAACATTTTGATATTTTGATGGATTGGGCGGATCAAAAACGTCGTCTGAAAGTCCGTGCGAATGCCGAAACCGAACAGGATGTGCAAGTCGCCTTGAGTTTTGGTGCAGAAGGTATTGGCCTGTGCCGCACCGAGCATATGTTTTTTGAAGGCGAGCGCATTCTTGCCATGCGCGAGATGATTATTTCCGAAAACGCTGATGACCGCCGCCGTGCCTTGGCGCGGATTCAACCGATGCAGCGTGAAGATTTTCGAAAAATTTTCTTTCAAATGCAAGGGCTTCCAGTGACAATTCGCCTGCTTGACCCGCCTCTGCATGAATTCCTGCCTCACGGGAAAGACGAGCAGCAACAGCTTGCGGATTCGTTAGATACGAGCCTAACACTGGTACAACAGCGCGTTGCGGCCTTGTCTGAATCAAACCCAATGTTAGGGCACCGTGGCTGTCGTTTATTGCTGAGTTATCCTGAAATAGTCGAGATGCAGTCTCGGGCGATTTTTGAAGCCGCCGCTTCGGTGAAAAAAGATACGGGCAATGCCGTTCTATGCGAAGTGATGGTGCCCTTGGTGGGTCTTGTTGAAGAACTCCGACAGGTGCGGCAGATTATCGATGAAACTGCCCACAAGGTACAGGAAGAAACAGGCGAAACCATTGAGTACGAAGTGGGTACGATGATTGAATTGCCCCGTGCGGCATTAACAGCAGCGCAAATAGCCAAAGAAGCCAGTTTCTTTAGTTTTGGCACAAATGATTTAACCCAAACGACTTTTGGTCTATCCCGTGATGACTCGGCGCAATTCCTTGATGCGTATGTACAGCGCGGAATTCTCGACTGTGACCCTTTTGCGGTGCTGGATACCGAAGGGGTGGGGGCGTTAATTCGTCTGGCAGCCGAGGGCGGGCGCGCGACCAGACCAGACATTAAATTGGGTATTTGTGGCGAACACGGCGGTGATCCCGCCTCGATCATGTTTTGTGAACAGCTAGGTTTGGGCTATGTGTCCTGTTCAGCATTCCGCGTTCCTGTGGCACGACTAGCGGCGGCTCAAGCCGCTTTGCGTAAATAAAGGCAATATAATATGACCGAACTCTTGAAGACTATTACTGAAACTTTGGATAGTGCCAAAGCCGAAGACATCAACGCCATTTCTCTGGCGGGGAAAAGCGACATGGCGGATTATCTTGTGATTGCCTCAGGTACGTCTTCACGCCACGTCAATGCCTTGGCACGGCAGCTTTTAGATGCGCTGGCAACAATGAACATTAAAGGTATCAAGCCCGAAGGTTCTCGAGGCGACGAATGGGTGGTCATTGATGCTTTGGATGTTATTGTGCATCTGTTCAGTCCAGAAATGCGCACCTTTTATAATCTTGACCAGATGTGGCAGGATATTCCGCTACGCTAAAGCTTCTCTGCAAGACTAAGGTAATCTATTTTGCCTGTGCCTAAGAGCGGCATTTCAGCAATATAGCGGATATCGCCAGGTAGCATCAGTGGACTGAGACCTTCTCTCTGAAGGGCTGCAATGATATTTTCGCGCCTGGCATGCAGGTTTTCGGTGAACAGAACCAGCTCTTCACCGCGCGTAGGATGTGGCCGTGACAGCACCGCATGAATATGCTCTGGCCATAACCGCGAGATAACCGACTCTACGGCTGCCAGCGAGACCATCTCGCCAGCTATTTTCGCAAAACGCTTTTGGCGGCCTAAAATGCGGATATAGAGGTCAGGATCAATCTCGACAATATCACCCGTATCATACCAGCCGTGCGCTGGCGGTATAATGACACCAGGTTCATCAGCCTTGATATAGCCCTGCATAACATTCGGACCACGGACATGAAGCACACCGACATTGGGATCAGGCATATCTGGTACAGGTTGAAGACGGCATTCTATTCCAGCAACAGGCAAGCCAACAGTACCATGGCGATTAAAAGCACGGGTATTGACCGCAATAATCGGACTGGCTTCAGTAACACCATAGCCCTCCAAAATCTGTACACCGAATTTATGTTGCCACTGCTGATAAGTTTCTTCTTGTAGTGGCTCTGCTCCAGCAAAGACATAGCGTAAGCTTTGTAAGTCTTGCGGTGCAGCAACGTCTCCGTAACGGCGCAAAAAACTGTTTGCGCCAAACAGAATCGTGGCGCGCCAATGGTAAATCAGCTCGACCACTTGACGATAACGCAATGGCGTCGGAAATTGAAAACTTCTACCACCAGACAAAATAGGCAACAGAGTTCCAGCAGTCAAACCAAAGCAATGGAACATCGGCAGGGGGTTAAAGGTACGATCAGCAGCAGAAAAGTCTGCCGCTGCCAAAGCCTGATAGACATTCGCCAAAATATTCTTGTGTGATAAAGCAACGCCTTTAGGGACACCTTCAGAACCAGAAGTAAACAGTACAACGGCGGTAGAATTTGCTTTTGCCGTAGGCTTGGGAACAAGGCCAACGCGGACTTTGATTGCTGTGGTGATTTTGTTGATAACGCCAATTTGATCACGAATATCTTCTAGATAGATGATTTTTGCATGATCGGACAGGTCTGTAATGAGTTCTTCTAGTCCAGCCTTTTCGATAAACAGGCGCGAGGTCACAATCGTATTGATGGTGGAAGTTTCGATAGCTGAGCGCAAATTGGCCAGACCAGCGGTAAAATTCAGCATCACCGCAATACGATCAATGGCTTGTATCGCAAAAAACGTGGTTACAGCGGCCTTGGAATTGGGCAGGAATATCCCGATTCCTTGACCTTTTGGCGCGAAAGCCTTGAATTTTTGCCCAAGTATTTGGCTGCCGAGCACAAGTCGGCCATAGGTCATGGCTTTTGGCTGCAAGTCATCAATAATTTCACGATTAAGGCCATAATCGGCTACGGTAGAAAGTAATTTCTGATAAATATGCTGGCGATAAGGGCTGGACTGAAACATGACCTCGCGCATCAGCAAGTTCAGCTCATCCAGGATATAGCCGCGTTTTTCGCGACCTGTCATGCCTTCAGGTACAGCCAGTGTCTGAACAGGCGTAAGGTCTAACGAAACCTTGGCAAATAGCCGCCTTGGACTGCTGTCCATGCGACCAAAACACGTCAATTCCAAGCCAGCGATACGGACACCAAGAATCGGGCTGTCTGTACGGTGTGCCGCGACGCCAACGCCAGCATAAATTTTCCCTAAACGCCCTGTTCGAGTTATCGCGCCTTCTGGAAAGACCACGACATGTTCACCAGCCTGTAAAGCCTTGATGACGGTTTTCATGGCAAAAGGCGATTCAGTATCGACTGGATAGACTTTACAGGCGCCAAGCCAAATCCGTACCCACCAGAGTTTCATCACCTGTTTGTCGATCACAAAAACAGGCTTGCGCGGCAAAAAGCCCAATAGAAGCGGCGCATCAAGGTAAGATAAATGATTGCTGGTGATTAAAAGCCCGTGCTGTTGCATGGGATAATGTTCTAATCCGCGCACTTCCAAGCGATAAAAAACTTTGAAAACCAGTCGAATAACCATATGGCTTAGGCTTTTTCCGCTCGCCAAAATCACGGCAGGTATTCCTAGAAAGTGCAGAAGGGCAAAAATCAGGAATATTTGATCCAAAGAGAAATGGTACAGCAATCCAACGGCTAATAAGGATGTCGCAACGATCAGTATAGACTGGCAGAAATTGTTCAGGGCAAAGTTTTTCCCAAGGCTGGCATTGCTGCTTACCTGCAATAGGGCTGTATAGAGCGGAACACTGAACATTCCAGCAAAAATCGCGATAAGTCCAAGTACTAAAACGAAATGCAGTCCTACTGGATGAACTAAGAAGCTGTGTATATCAGCGACATTGAGCTCTAAAATGCTTTCCAGGACAATGGCAAAATCCACCAGCAGAAATGCCATGCCTGAATAGGTGATAATACTGAAAGACAACAGGCTCTTCGCGGAAAACTTTGTTGATAAATATGCAATCAAGCCATTGCCCACGGCTATACCCACGACAAGCACAGCAAGGAATAACGTGGAAAATCCCGAACTATCCGATATTTTCAAGGCGATAATTGGCAGCTGTGTCACCAGCAGAGTCCCGATAGCCCAGAACCAGGCAAGACTATAGGTTAAACCTGCATTGCGTGGTTTTCCTAGAAAATGAAAGAGATAGGTGAAAAATTGATTATCTTTCCTGTGTTGTCCAGAGCGTTCTGGTCTCATGCCTTTCGGAGAAATTAAGAAAGTGCCAAATAGTCCTGCCCCTGCAACTAAAAGCAGTAATGCGGCGACAACATTGATCCGTCCTGTTTCGATCAGAAATGCGCCCAATAACATTCCAAACAGTATCGAGAGAAAGGTTGAACCTTCGATGAGGGCATTCGCACGCATCAGGCCACTGCCATGTATCATGTGTGGCAGAACAGCGTACTTTACGGGTCCAAACAGCGTTGACTGTGTCCCCATCAAAAATAGCACTGCCAGAAAAGCGAAAGTGACGAATGTGCCTTGTTCGTACAGAAACAACAAAGCTGCAACCAACATAATGACGCATTCAAGCAATTTAATGCTCTGTATCAAACGCGCGCGATTGACGTGATCTGTCAAATACCCACTTGGTTTGACGAAAAGTGCGAAAGGCAAAATAAAGACCGCACCAGCAAGAGCTGCCAAAACTTCTGGTTTCATCGGCAGGTCATTGCTGCTTACTGCCCACAAGGTAATGATGGCAACCTTGAACAGGTTGTCGTTCAAGGCGCCAAGGAATTGCGCCAGAAAAAGGCCAATAAAGTTTCGCGTCAATAGGCGGTCTGTACTCATTGTGGATGCTCTCTAATGATATACTGCAATAACATTGTGATTCTCAGGGCAGCGCGATTCAGTAACTGATAACTGAGCGGTTGAAATTCTGCAACATAGTCCGCATCTATTATTGCACTATTTTTGTAGGCTGGATAGACTCGCGTGGACGCGATTTGACTGCTTTCAGCATACCAGCCCTGTAGGCTCTCTGGCCAGATTAAAGTTTCTGAATGTGGCTCTGCAAAATTTTGAATATCAATAAGTATTTCATCTTTTTTGCGTGAGAGCATTCGGCTGTCCCACAGTTTGTGTAGGTTGATTTCCTTGCCTTGAAAGCGTACGGGCAAGTCATTGCCGCCTCGATCCGATACGCGGCCTGTATGCAAAGGTTGATGTAAATCCGCCACAAGATGCGCCAGAAAATACAGCGCTTCGGCTTTTTCTTGTCCAGTGGCAGTACGTAACAGATTATAGTTTTGCCTGATGGCGCGCAACAGACAACCTTTGAGACAGTTTTCGTCCTTTACAGGTGGCTGGTCAAAATTTTGATAATGCCAGCCACGAGTATGTCTATATTCAGCTTTTTCGCGTATCCAGTCTGGCCAAGCGCAACCTGTGGAAAAGTTTTGAATATCATGGTGTTGCATGACCTCTAAAAGCCACTGACGTTCCGTGGTATTAAGCTGTTGCCAAACAACTTCACAGACTGCACGATGGAGATTGCTGCTCCAGCCCCAAGCGCTTTGCGGTAAAATTACACATAAAATAAAGATTGCACTTCGACATAAAGCTATTACACTGGTTTTCACCATGACTGATCAATCCTCTATTCAGGCCATTGCGGCTTTGGGCGATATGCCTGTTGATGCAAAAGAAATACTGCATTTCTGGTTTGTTGAAACTACACCAGAGCAAAAGTTTGCTAAAGACGATAATTTTGATGCGGAAATTCGGCAACGCTTCGGTGTGATTATGCAACAATTATCCGAAGGATTATACAAGGATTGGCTTCAAAGTTCTGGTGGTTCGTTAGCCAGTTGTATTGCACTTGATCAATTCACCCGCAATGCCTATCGAAACACACCAGAATCTTTCGCTTACGATGGCATCGCGCGTGAAATTGCGCGCCATATTCGTGATCAGGAAATTTATCAACTGTTGCCAGATTCATGGCGTATGTTTTGTTTTTTGCCGTTTATGCACAGTGAAGACATTGATGATCAAAACGAATGTATCCGCTTAGGTAAAGCCCATATCTCGTTTGAGCATTTTCAAACATTTGCTGTAAAGCATCAGGTTATTATCGCACGCTTTGGACGTTTTCCGCATCGTAACAGTGTTTTAGGGCGCGATTCCAGTCCAGAAGAGTTAGCCTTTTTGCAGGAACCTGATTCCTCTTTTTAACTTGTTATTTTTGCTTGGCATTGCTTGGTAATGTTGTTATATTTGTAGCGTATATACCATTCCCTACATTCCAGTTACTTTTTTAAGGATTATCCTGATGGCTCGTCTTACCGTTGAAGACTGCGAACCTTTCGTTCCAAACCGCTTCGAGTTGGTTGTTCTGGCTGCAACGCGCAGCCGTGATATTCTTGATGGCGCGCCGATTTCTGTTGACCGAGATGGCGACAAGGTCTCCGTGGTTTCCTTGCGTGAAATTGCGGCTCAGAGCATTGCACTTGATTCTATTGAAGAAGCAGCTATTCGTCAGTTCCAGAATCAGCGCAATCTGTCGGAAATTGACAAGTCAGATAATGAGGAATCGGCTGAGTCTGCAACAACAGAAATGGATGCTGATATGTTGCCTTCTGCGGGTAAATTTGCCTCTCTGGAAGAACAGACGCTTGAAGATGGATTTGATTCAGTCTCAGACATTCTTGATGGGGCACTTGACGAGGAAGTATAAGGGCTTGGGGCTGGTATGAATTACGCAGGATCGGACAGAGAAAAACTCCCCTCAGCGGTTCAAAAAGCCTTTGATGATCTGCTTGATCGTAGCCATTATCTTACTCCAGATAATAAAAATCGTCTCATTGCGGCTTTCTGGTTTGCTTACCATGCGCATCGCACACAGACGCGCGCCTCTAAGGAGCCTTATATTCTGCATCCCATAGCAGTTTGTGCAAATCTTGCTGATTTACATCTTGATGTGCACGGTTTAATGGCGGCTTTGCTGCATGATACTGTCGAAGATAACAAGGCTATTTCCTCAGAGGACATTTCTGAAAATTTCGGCGAGGTTGTTTCCTTTCTGGTAAACTCCGTAACGAAGCTTGAGGACTATGATAAACGTGCGGCCTTTGAATATAAGCGCGACTTGACTGTTCAGGAGAAGCAGGCCGCGAATCTGCAATATTTGATGCTGAATTCTGAAAAGGATATGCGGGCATTAACCATCAAGCTCTCAGACCGTTTGCATAATATGCAAACACTCGGCAATTTAAAGGCAGAAAGCCAAATACGCATTGCAGAAGAAACCCTTAGGGTTTATGCGCCTTTGGCCTCTTTAATCGGTATGCGGCGTTGGAAGAACGAGCTTGAAGGTCTTGCCTTTCAGATATTGCACCCAAAAATTTATAATAAAATTGTCAAGCAGACCAAGGACCTGTTGAAAGAGGTGGATGAAGCCGAAATTCCTAAAAAGTGCGCCGAGTTACGCACGCTTCTCCGTGCTTCTCATGTTCCTGTTGCAGAAGTCTACGGGCGCATCAAGACCCCTTATGCAATCTGGCGCAAGTCTCAGTCAAGGGAACTCCGTGTGCCTAAACTGCTTGATATTGTGGCATTTCGCGTCATTGTAACCAGCAATCGCCACTGCTATCGCGCCTTAGAGGCCATTCATCGTAAATTTCCTCATGTTCAGAATACGCTGGATGATTATATTTCGCAGCCCAAAAGCAACGGTTATCGCTCGCTTCATACAGTTGTAGCACTGCCAGAATCAGGGAGTAAGGGCTCAAGCGCAAAGGTAGAAGTGCAAATTCGCTCTAAAGCCATGCACCGTTTTGCCGAGACAGGCATTGCCGCCCATTGGCGCTACAAGAGCAGCACGAAGCTATCCCCTGAAGCCTCTGATTTGCTCGAAAAAATTCAGCAGGATATGGCTGAAAATAAAATGAATCAAATTATTATGGGTGATGTGAACCTCGATTCCTTGAGCAAGGAAATTGTTGTGTACACCCCCAAAGGCCGTCTTGCACGTCTACCCAGTGATGCCACAGTGCTCGATTTTGCTTTTCATATCCATACCAATATTGGCCTGGAATTCAAAGAAGCCAAGGTCAATGGGCAGAATGTCGCCATGGGGCAACGTTTGCAGCATGGTGATACGGTTGAAATTATCCGTGATAAAAAT
>JAHDDM010000015.1 GCA_020629355.1 Rhodospirillaceae bacterium | reverse complement strand
TTGCAGATATGATTTCCAAAGCTATAAAAGAACCGACATTAGGGCTAAATGCGGCGTATAATGGTTGTGATGCTGCTTTTTGTCCACGTCAGTTCAAGCGTTGTGTCTGTGTGAACAATCCTGATTGGCAGGGTTCGTTGCAATGACCTTAGTCATTATCAAGGCACTGCATTTATTTGCAGCCTTTGCTTGGATGGCAGGGCTTTGGTATTACCCACGCCTGTTGATTTATCAGCGTGAACAATATGATCAAGGGCAAAAAATAGTTTTATTACAGATAATGGCACGGCGGTTGATGTCGGCTATTTTGATGCCAGCAATGATGTTTAGCCTTGTTTTTGGATTTTGGCTTGCAATAATGGGCGGCTATTTTAGCGAAGGCTGGTTTCATGCCAAATTGCTCTGTATTGCGATATTGGTTGCTTTGAGCATCTATTTTGCGGTTTTGGGACGGAAAATGCGTAATGGGGTCTTTCCATTGTCCTCGAAGCAGTTGCGTTATCTGAATGAGATACCCACGGTTATTTTGTTTGCCATTCTGTTCTTTGTTGTAGTATATCCGATGCTGTAGTTCTTGCTAGAGCAGGAATACACTAAATCCGGCAGTTGTTCTGATTGTCGATGATCTCGAAAAAATATTTTATTCTTCAAAACGGGCGTATCCTGCGTCTGATTTTGGTTTTTTTATTAAGGTTTCCCCGATGAAATTGCATGAATTGAAAAAAAAGTCTGCACCTGATCTTTTGAAAATGGCCAATGAACTTGGCCTTGAGGGGATTGGAAATTTAACAAAGCAAGAATTGGTCATGGCGTGTCTCACTCATGCTGCGAATGAAGGCCAAACGGTGTATGGTCTTGGTGTTCTTGAGGTTCTTAAGGATGGTTTTGGCTTTATCCGTTCACCAGAGGACAACTATTTGCCTGGTGCGGATGATATTTACGTCAGTCCGCAACAGATTACTTCGTTCAATTTGCGCAATGGTGATACTCTGAGTGTCGAGATTAGCGCACCAGCAAAGGGCGAGAACTATTTTTCGGTGCAGCGTATTGTCCAAGTGAACTTTGCTGATGTTCAGGCTTTACGTCAAAGGGTGCATTTTGACAATTTAACGCCGTTATTTCCAGAAGATAAGCTGAATCTTGAGAATGATCATGGTGACGGCAAAGACAAAAAGCGCAATATTGCAACCCGAGTGATAGATGTCATTACGCCGTTGGGTAAGGGTCAGCGTGCTTTGATTGTTGCGCCGCCGCGTACGGGTAAAACGGTGATTATGCAGAATGTCGCCCATGCGATAGCAGCGAATCATCCGGAAGTATATTTGATTGTATTGCTGATTGACGAGCGCCCAGAGGAAGTCACGGATATGTCGCGTTCGGTCAAGGGTGAGGTTATTTCTTCGACTTTTGACGAGCCAGCAACGCGGCACGTTCAGGTCGCCGAGATGGTGATTGAGAAAGCAAAACGCCTGGTAGAGAGCAAGCGGGATGTGGTGATTTTGCTGGATTCCATCACGCGGTTGGCGCGAGCCTATAATACGGTTGTTCCCAGTTCTGGCAAGGTTTTAACGGGTGGTGTGGATGCGAATGCCTTGCAACGTCCGAAGCGGTTTTTTGGTGCAGCGCGTAATGTTGAGGAAGGCGGTTCTTTGACGATTATTTCCACAGCCTTGATAGAGACAGGTAGCCGTATGGATGAGGTTATCTTTGAAGAGTTCAAAGGCACGGGCAATGCAGAGATTATTCTGGATCGCAAGCCTGCTGACCGTCGCGTGTTCCCTGCGATTGATGTGACAAAATCGGGTACGCGGCGTGAAGAGCTTCTGGTGGATAAGGAGACCCTATCGAAGATGTGGGTTCTACGCCGTGTTCTGATGCCCATGGGTACGGTTGAGGCTCTGGAATTCCTTCAGGATAAGTTGCGGCATTCGCGCAATAATCAGGATTTCTTTGATTCGATGAATCAGTAAAAGTGAAAGATATTACTCCCCTTCTTGAGCTTGTTTTAGCGCGCGCAAAAGGGCTAGGTGCTTCTGCTGCCGAGGCGGTGTTGCACCAGAGTGATCATAGCGGCATTGATTATACAGATGGTGCGATTGAAAACGCGACACTTGCGCAAACATCCCGTTTGGGTCTTCGTTTGATTAAAGATCAACGACAAGGCTTTGCAAGTTTTGTTTTGCCGAATGATCGTCCGGCAGAATATTGGGTTGATGAGATTTTTGCCAGACTGGCGGTTTTACCAGAGGATAAAACGTGTGGACTGGCAAAGCCAGCACAGCTTTATGGCGGTGGAACGTTTTGTGATATGCGTGATACAGCGCGTTGGACGCGAGCAGAAATGACGGAAATGGCAGCAGAGCTTTGGCATCAGGTCAAGGCTATTGCGGGTCATTCATCGGGTGCTTCGGCGGATCAGATTCTGAGCCGAACGGTTTCTTTGAGCAGCAATGGTTTTTTAGCGGATTATCAGGAAAGCCGTTTTCAGCGTTATGTTTCGGCGATAGCGGGCACTGCACCAGATATGGAAGAAGATTATGCGGGTGAAAGTAGGCTTTATGCTGAAGATGTTGCAAGTGTCCCTGCTATGGCGACAGAGGCAGCAGAGCGTGCAATGACGGCAATGCAGCCGCAACCTGTACCTTCAGGGCAGGCTGAGGTGATTTTTGAACCGCGTATTGCAGCGCGCCTTGTGCGGCAATTTATCGCAGCGATTAACGGTGCGCAGGTCTTGCGTGGTGCAAGTTTTCTGGCGGATAAAATTGGTGAAGATATTGTTCATAAAGCATTTTCTTTAAGGGATGATCCGTTTCGGTATCGCTGTTTTTCTGCTGCACCCTTTGATGCTGAGGGTCTGCCGAAGCAGGTACACGATCATTTCAAATTCGGTAAATTGCAGAAATTTGTTTTGGACCTGGCCTCAAGCCGTGGTTTGGGTCTTGTCGCGCAAGGTCAAGCAGTGCGCTCAGGCTTGGATACCCCACCTGCACCAGGTATTGCCCATGCGGTTGTCGATAATGGTTCAAGAAGTGTCACAGAAATGATCGCGGATATTGACGAGGGTCTTTGGGTCACGAAAATGATTGGTAGTGGCTTGAATATTGTTACTGGACAGTTCAGTTGTGGTGTGGCGGGTTTTCGGATTCAGAACGGTTGTCGTACTACGCCATTCCGTAATGTGACCATTGCCGGAGACGGTCTGGAAATACTCAAACAGTTATGTCCTGCAAATGATCAACGCACGATTGGCACTATGGAAGTCCCAAGCCTGTATCTTGGTACGTTGATGGTTGGTGGTTAGAGGGGCGATTCTGTGATAGAATAAGAATCTGATTGAGATTCTGGTATTCCTATCATGGAGTTTTTTAACCTTTCTGGTGTAACATCCCAGCCTGCTCAAAAGCTGGCGGTAGAAATCATACAAGCGATGGTGCGCAATCTTTCAGCAGACTTGCGTCAGAGGTTGGCTGGTGGTGAGGTTTTGTCTGCTAAGGTGATAGAATCCTCGCCGAAGTCTGCTCAGATAGAGGTTGCGGGTCGTCTTTATAACG
This sequence comes from Rhodospirillaceae bacterium, assembly GCA_020629355.1. Classification (GTDB taxonomy): domain Bacteria; phylum Pseudomonadota; class Alphaproteobacteria; order JABSOH01; family JABSOH01; genus JABSOH01. The sequence continues at coordinate 8,741 of JAHDDM010000015.1, read as the reverse complement.
TAAAGTTTCCCCCTGAAGCGCGGGTGTCGAATTTGCCTGGTGTGATTACCTTACGGCATCATGCGCCTAAAGCAGAATTGGCAGGGCAACCAACCACAGGGCAAAATCGTGATACTCCTGTACAGATCAGGCTTGATTCTCGCCCCGTATCATCACCGCAAAGCCCTTCTGTTCCTACGGTACAGTCCCCACAAACGGCCTCGACCTTCCCCCTGTCCACCGTAAATGGGCTTTTGGTGCGGGCGGAGATGCTGAAACCCATCGTACAAAATACTTCAGCACCAGCTTCTCAGGCAGCAGCAACCGCTACCAGCAGTGCACAGGCTGCACCTTCAACGCCGCAAGCAACGATTCAAGCAACAGCATTGCCGTCCACAACTACAACTCCTGCCCCAGCCCCTACTATAACGCCTGTTGCAACATCGACCTCTACCGTGGCATCTCAGCCTGTTCAGGCCACGTCTACTGCTCCAGTATCACAGGTACAGAATGCATCCCCTGTACCTGCAAGTCTGGTTGCTACACAAACCGCGGTTTCTTCAGCTACTCAGCCTTCAAAGCCAGCAACGGAAACGTCGTTACAACCCACTCCGATAGCAAATGTTTCAGCCAAAACAACAGCAACAGTATCTGTTGCGCCCTCAAGAACAGTGGCTCAAGCACCAGCACAGACTGTACAAAATTCGTTACAAAGTCCGCTCAACACCAACAGTACCCAAACTGCTTTGCCACAGACAACAACAGCAATTTCTGGTCATAATCCAACTGGAACAGCACAACCCACTGTACAATCCACTTTACAGGTTGCTGCACAGCCTACAGCACAGCCCGCTACACAGCCTGTTGCTGTATCATCAGTGATAGGCCATACTCCTGCTGCTACAGTACGACAGCGTACAGCAGCATCGGCGACTCAGGCAGTACAGAATCAATCAGCGACACAGCCTGCAACAAAGCCTGTGCCAAACACAGCATCACCCACCAAACCAGATGTTTTTCAAACCCCGAATCTTCGTGCCTCTGTCCCTAATGCGTCTGCTACACAGTCGTCTGTTGCGGCTCGTCCTAATCAGGCCGCAGCATCGGCAATAGTATCGGCTGTTCCAAAGGTTACAGTACCTGCCACGGCAGCATCAGGACAAGCGCCGCAATTAGCCACAGCGATACAACAGCCCACCGTGACTCAAGTGACCCAAGGGACTCAAATCTCTCAAACTGCTCAGCCGCAAAGTTCTCCTGCTGTAGTATCAACCGCAAAGCCAATGCCTGTATCACCACCACCATCTGTATCAGGTGAAGCACCAGCAGCAGCGCGTTCTCATAATACCGCGCCTCAAACCGCGCAACAGTTCACACAGAAAGCCAGTATCTCATCTGAAAATCCTGCTCCTTTGCGGCAACAGCCAGCATCAGTACGCTCAGAAGCTGGTGTACTGGCGCGATTTACCCAAAGTTACCAACAGGTGCAGCAACAGGCCAGCACACAAAGTACACCACAGGTTACCCAGTTGGCGCAATGGACGAAAAGTGGCCAGACAGTACAGTTACAAGTTTATGATCCTCGTCTTGCGCCACGGAATACGCCGCAGATTCAAGGAACGGCAATCGCCACGGATCAGACAGGCCGCACGATTTTAACTACCCCAAAAGGTCAAGTCGCGGTGGCCTTGCCACGTCCGATTCCCGTAGGAACAGAGGTGATGCTCGCGGAACCAGCCTCGGTACATTCTGCTTCTGGACGATTGCGCTTTGGCGCAATGGAAAGTTTGCTTGTGGGCGCATCCAGTCCAGCAATGCAGGCCGTAAAGGCGGGTTTACCGCAGCCAAATGCCCAAATGTCCCATGCGATGTTGTTTTTTCTGGTGGCCTTGCGTCAAAATAGCGGCCTGCAATCTTGGTGGGGCAATCGTATTCAACAAGCAATGCGCTTGAACCCTGATAGTCTCAATGCGGCAGAAGAGGAATTTCAGCAAGCACAGCCGGCTGTGGTGCAGGCTGATACTGCTTGGCAGAGTTATAGCCTGCCACTTCAAGTGGGAGACGAGATTGTTAAGCTGCTGTTCTATTGGCGTGGCAGCAAAGAGTCCTCTGATGATGCCGATAATTCGGACAAGAATATCTTTGCTGTCGAAGGCTATCACCATGATATTGGGCGTTTTCGTCTTGATGGTCAATTTTTGCGCCGCCAGTTGAATATCCAATGGGCGAGTGACCGCGCGCTGGAGGCAAAAAGCGAACAAGGCTTGATTGCGCTCTATCATCAATACAGTGAATTGTATAAGATTACTGGACAGATACAGTTTCAGCTGTTGGGAGATCGTCGTTTATGGATGGATACAGATGCTGATACAGAACAATTACAGGTTTAGGTGAGCCATAATGGATGCAAGAGTTGCACGTCAAGAAGCAATACGGATTATAGCAACCGCGTCATCGCGTCCTGAGGTTATGTTGCGTATCAAGGGCGAATTTCACCTTAATCATAGGGTCTGTGTTCGTTATGTGCCAGATCGTTATCTTTTGCCGAAAGGCGCGTTTCAGGAATATTTGGCTACAGTTCCTGAAGAAATTTGGCAGGAGGTCAGTGATGCTGCTTTCGTGATTATGGATGACTTGAATAATCAGCTTGTACCGAAATGGATACAGGTAACGGTGGAATTAGATTCCGATGCGGCCTTGATCGAGGATCGGCAGCCGCAATGGCAAAATGCACCTTTGTTGTCACGGCAGGTCTTTTTTTAGGCATGAAAACTATTTCTACCGATATTTGCGTGCTTGGAGGCGGCTCAGGGGGGCTGTCTGTTGCTGCTGGTGCGGTGCAGATGGGGGCAAGGGTTGTTCTTGTTGAGCCTGGTCCCATGGGCGGTGATTGTTTGAACTATGGCTGTGTTCCTTCAAAGGCGTTGCTGGCGGCGGGGCATCATGCGGCAGTAATGCGTAATGCTGGTGCTTTTGGTATACAGTCTGTTGAGCCTAGCGTGGATATGGCGGCTGTAGCGGATCATATTGCTGAAGCGATTGCGGCGATTGCGCCGCATGATTCTGTGGAACGTTTTGAATCCCTTGGCGTAACGGTCATCCAGGCCAAGGGTCAATTTATTGCCCCAAGACAGGTGGAAGCAGGCGCATATCGTATCAGTGCGAAATATTTTGTCATTGCAACAGGCTCTACGGCAATGATTCCGCCGATTGCAGGATTGGATACGGTACCTTATTTTACCAACGAGACGATATTTGCCAACCGTGAATTTTTGCCCGAGCTGTTGATTTTGGGCGGTGGTCCGATTGGGATGGAAATGGCACAGGCCTATCGGCGCTTGGGATCAAAAGTGACGGTTTTAGAAATGTTTCAGTGTTTTGCGAAGGATGATCCAGACTGTGCTGCTATCGTCAAGGCCAAGCTATCAGAAGAAGGCGTGGATATTCGCGAGAATCATCGTGTGACTCATGTTGCCCAACAGAGTACTGGCGGAGTACAGGTTACAGCAGAACATGATGGCGAACAGGTAATGTTTTCTGCAAGTCATTTGATTGTTGCGACGGGACGGAAACCTGTTTTGGATGGTCTTGGGCTTGAGGCGGCAGGCATAGCGTATGATTCCAAAGGTATTTCGGTGGATGCCCGATTGCGGACAACAGACCGCCGGATTTTTGCAATCGGTGATGTTATTGGTGGTCTGCAATTTACCCATACCGCAGGTTATCACGCGGGTATTGTGATTCGTAACATGTTATTCAAGCTACCAGCAAAGGTTGATCATCGTGCCATGCCCTGGGTCACGTACACAGACCCTGAACTTGCCCATGTTGGCGAAAGCGCTCATACTGCACAGGCGCGATTGGGCGAGGCCGCAGTGATGGTGACAGAATTCCCTTTTTCTGGCAATGATCGGGCGATTGCTGAGCGGCAGACTGAGGGTAAGATTAAAGTCGTCTCGGATCGGCGCGGTTCTGTGCTTGGGGTGGATATTGTGGGTGCTCATGCGGGTGAATTGATTTTGCCATGGCAGGCTTTAATAGGCAAAAAACAGAAAATATCAGCAATGGCCGCCACCATAGCGGCCTATCCGACCCGGTCAGAAATCTCGAAACGGGTTGCAGGTCAATATTTTACGCCAAAGCTATTTTCGGAACGGGTGAAAAAAATTGTACGATTGTTATTGAAGTTATTTTAGCCCTGATCTTCTTTCTTTTCTTCTTCATGCGCTATCTGCAACGGCTTTTCAGGCTTTTCCTCAGGAGGGCCATCCAGAGCCTCATCTGGGTCAAAAGTCACCTCGTCATCATCCAGATAGACATTATTATCATAGATAAACCCATCTGTTGCTGAAACCGTTGTGACGGCTTCACCCCATTCATTCAACAGATATTTCCGTCTTGCGCGTAGACTGCGCTGTTGCACCTGATAATTCAGGCGCAAATAGGTGACAATAAAAGGATTCAGACTACGAATTAAAATCCAGCCGAACATGGCCATACCGTACATGATGAGCCAATTTACTGGTTGAAAAAATACTTCAAGAGCTGCATCAACGGAATTATCACCCGTCCAAAGTTCCATCCCAACCATGAAGCATCCCGATAAATTCAGGTATGCGATAGCCTTGGCTTTAGATTTTTTCTTTGTATCATCAAGGATATAGCCTATCAACGATGGTACCATGCCACCAAGCATCAGAATAAAGGTTGGCAAGAAAATAATGGCAATGACGATGGTTATGATAAAAGCTATCGGACTGACACCCAATCGGGCAATCAGGCTTTTTTTTGCATCAGGTTTTACTTTCTGCTCGGTACTCATTGGAATAGACTCCAGTAGGATACATAGCCCAAGGTAAAGATTGACGCCAGAATGCCTGAGACCGAAGCGCTAATGTCACCGCCAATTCTTGAGACCATTTCGGGCAGGTTCTTCAAATTGAAATCAACAAGGCTAATCTCTTGTAGCAGAGAAGCATATTCGGCACGCGCAAGATTAAAGTTGACCTTGTCGTTTTCAATCATCCCCTTATCAGAAACAATCTGAATCAAATAGCGAATCTGACCATTCTCGGCTCCGCGTTGCATTTCTTGACGAATAGCACGGCGTATCTTACGAGAGTGATGCCGTTTTACGGCTGGTTCAAGTAAAGTTGTCAGTCTGCGGCAAATATTCGGGAATGCTCGATTGGGATGGAAATCTGCTTGTAATTTCCAGAGTATTTCAGCCTCGGCAACACACACTTCCTCGGGCACTGAAGTGATCATGTAGCTGCGAATTTCCTTGGCGATTGAACGAGCATACCGTGATTTTAAGAAACAGATCATCTGGTAATCCAGTAGGCTATCCACTTCATCGTCATTGTTTTCGAGAATCCTCTCAATCGCTGGCAAAAGGTGGCGTGGTTGATAAACAAAGAAGCGCTCAAACCGTCTCGACTGGCACGGCAGATCAGGGTTAAATTCATACACCAGAAGATTCAAACCTTCGATCACTGAGTCCTTACGGAGTTCTTCAGTATAGATTCTGAATTTCTCTAACAGCTTTTTATGCTTGGCAGATCTGTTGTCTTCGTCGCTTTGGTGCAGCTCAAGCCAAAAGCTTAAAATCCCCGACCCCATCATTTCACGGAAAATCTGCCGGGCTTCGACATTATGGACAAAGTGCGATATTAGGCGTGTAATACCATCTAATGAGGAACAGAACGAACGATATCTAATCGGACCGCCTTGATGTAGCGCCAAAATAACGCGCGATAATAAACGGTGTTGGTTTTCAGCATTTTGTTGCTCAAAACCCTTGATGGCTTTGTCATAGTTCAGTGTAATCAGAGTTTCTGACAGGTTGTTCTGTAACCAGTCCTGAAAGTCCTCGCTCATGGAGATTTTGGCGCTGGCATCCCAGTTTGCGTGCATTCCACGTGCTAAATCACGAGCTGTAAAATAATTCTGATTATTGATGGTAAAAGGCTTTGATGAGCGTTTGCGCGCGCGTTCTGGTTCGAGCTGGAAATTTTGACCATTAAGCCACATCTGCAATTCACGAGTCGTTGCACGCTCCTCCAAGTCGTCATGCGTCATTTTGCGCAGACAGCTCTCCATGGTGTTGCTGAGACGCACTTTTGGATCATGCAAAGCATCATAAGTGCCGTATAGCATTTTCTTGTTGATGATCTCCGTATCGCTCACGCCAGCACCAAGGTCACGACCGTTTAACAGGCATAAGACCAATACACCTAGCGCGTAAATATCGTTACTAATGTCTTCTCCGCCTTTGCCTAGGGGCACGGAAAGGGCATTGTCAATGGTATCATATAGGGCTGATTGCGTGAGCCCAGGTGGGGTTGCAACACACTCGCCAAGAACAAGGCGGCGTTTGAGCTCATTGAAATAATAAAGATTGTCCAAGCGTATTGCGCGGTGAGTGATACCGTGTTCTTCAAAACTGATCAGCATCTCAATGGTATGCCGCATGAAGATATTGACGATCAATTCTTCGGTGAAGACGATAGGCGCGATCTTAAACGAGAAAGGGGTTAAACGCCCACTGTTCATAATCAGCACAGGGCACTGGCGGCCTTCGTCTTCCCAATCCATCACGGACCATGCGGTAGGCGAGATAATATTGGGGTTGTTTATCGCTAAAATATTCAACGGTTTAATGATGGATAGGCGCGGATGCAGTTTGGGATCACAGACGAGTGCATGATATTTCTCGTCAGGATTTTCGTTATCAACGACTTTATAGGCCACTGCTGGTGAGGCATGAAAAGTCTTGATCGGTGAACCAGGATAGATGCTAAAGCGTCGATCAACGGGAATCGGCGGCTTGTCCTCGTCTTCCTCAGGTTCTTCTTCAGGTGGTGTTTGTTCTTGTAGGACCATACGCTTGATACATTTATTTACCGTGTTTCACAGTTTAACAAACTCTGTCCCTTGATGATAGGGTCATTGTTCAAAAGGTGGCAGAAGAACAATCGTGTCTTCGCGTTTTGGGCTGGTAGAGATGATACTTAACGGACATTGTACCAGTTCCTCGATACGTTTCATGTAGCGTTTGGCATTTTCTGGAAAATCCGCCCAGTTTTTTGTTCCAGCCGTGGTTTCTTGCCAACCTGGCAGTGTTTCGTAGATTGGTTCGACATCATCTTGTAGGTACGGTGCAGCAGGCAGGTAGTCGTATTCTTTGCCGCGAATACGGTATCCAATACAAATTTGCAATTCCGTGAGTTCATCCAGCACATCAATTTTGGTGAGAGCAATTCCTTGAATGCCAGAAATTTGAATGGCTTGGCGCACGAGAACCGCGTCGAACCAGCCACAGCGGCGGCGGCGTTTGGTGACGGTACCGAATTCCGCGCCTTTTTCACCAAGATAGGCCGCTATTTCGCCGTGGTCTTCGGTGGGGAAAGGGCCTGCACCGACTCTGGTGGTGTAGGCTTTGGTCAGCCCAAGAACAAAGCCGGTTTTTGGAAAGCCGCTTCCCGTAATGGCGGTTGAGGCAATCGTATTGGATGAGGTGACAAAAGGATACGTGCCGTGATCAACATCCAGTAGCAGCCCTTGCGCGCCTTCGAAGAGGATATTTTTGTTCTGCTGATGGGCTTGATGCAACACACGCCAGACAGGTTGTGCCATAGGCAGTAGCCATTCGGCGACTTCCAGCAGAGATTCTTTGAGCCGTTCGGTAGAAACTGGTGGCCAGTCGCGACCACGGCGTAAGCCATTATGGTAGCGCAACAGGTTCTCCAGGCGATTATCTAACCATGCTTCGTCTGCCAGATCACAAATCCGAATGGCGCGGCGGGCAATTTTGTCTTCGTAGGCAGGGCCAATACCTCGCTTTGTTGTGCCGATAGCCTGATCGCCGCGTGCGGCCTCGCGTAAGGCGTCAAGTTCCTGATGCAAAGGCAGAATAAGCGGAGCATTTTCGGCAATCATCAGATTATCGGGGCCGATATTCAGACCAGAGCGGACAATTTCCTCGGACAATGACCAAGGGTCAATCACGACTCCGTTGCCGATAATCGACATTTTGCCGCCACGGACAACGCCAGACGGCAAGAGATTCAGCTTGAAAGTGTGACCGTCAATGACCAGGGTATGTCCTGCATTGTGTCCACCCTGAAAGCGCACTACCATGTCAGCTTGATCAGAGAGCCAGTCGACAATTTTACCCTTGCCTTCATCACCCCATTGACTGCCTATAACGACTACATTGCTCATAATATTACCTATTTTACCTATTTTTTTGAATGAATTTGACCTTCACAAAGATAATACTCCGCTTTATCATCTGTTGCTGGATCATTGCTTAGAACTGTTATCCAGCCTTTTTCCTGTAGGTCTCGGATGGCTGAAAAATCTGTATTATACGGAATAGAAATCTTTTTTGAGATTAAATTGTTTTCTATACTACCCAAAATGTTACTTAAATTCAGGCTGAAGCCACAAGCATTTTCAACGCCAGCCTGATACCGTCCACCGCGACCTAATGAAGTATTCTGGCCTTTGGCATAGAGATTATAGCCAATGCCTGTTTTATAACCAAAGCCGTATTGTTCAATAACATCCAGTGAAAGCCGAGTTTTCGGGTGTGACAGGCGTAAAGCGTCTATTGTTGCGCTAAGTTGATCGAACATATTGCGATAAGATTCGAATGCTTGATGATCAGCAAGCTCTTTGAGCGCAATATCGGGGTCTGGTGGCAACAGAAGCAGAAACTCTAAAAGAGTTCCCAGCGATTCTTCAATCATGCCTTT
>JAHDDM010000014.1 GCA_020629355.1 Rhodospirillaceae bacterium | reverse complement strand
AATGCACCCGATTAAGCCAGCTTCCGTGCGGGTCTGCACCGTAGGGGTCTTGATCAGAGAGTGGAACTCCGTAGCCGCTGGTGTTCCATTCCTTGCAGTTCACGACACAGGCTTGGCAGCCGACACAGGTATCGAGGTCAATAACAAGGCCGAGTTTTTTTTCGGTATGTTGCGGTAAATCAGTCATCTTTATGGCTTTCGTAACGCAGAACAGAGGGCGCTTTGGCGACAGGCGAGGCTTGTGGCGCAAATTGCGGGTCGCTTTGGCTATCGGGCTCAGCTTTTTCGATTCGGATTCTTAGGTCATACCATGCGCCCTGTCCCGTGATGGGATCACTGTTGGCATAGCGTAAACCGTCAGACTTTGCGGGCAGGAGTTCCTTGATCAGGTGATTCAATAAAAACCCACGTTCAGTTTCTGGTGCATCATGTTGCAAAGCCCATGCGCCTTTGCGTTTACCAATGGCATTCCAGGTCCAGAGCGTTTTGCTATTCACTGCCTTCATCGGTTTGACGGGAACTTTAATCTTGCCATGGTGCGAGATAATCCATGCCCAATCGCCTTCTTTCAGGTCATGGTCAAGGCAAATTTGCTCTGGCACGAACATGGGGGTATGGGTATGAATTTGTCGAAGCCAAGCATTTTGTGAACCCCATGAATGATACATGGCCGCAGGGCGTTGGGTAATGGCATGATAGGGAAATTCACCAAGGCGGTTTTGTTCGCTAAGGACGCTTTCTTCGTCTGGTGCGTACCAATGCGGGAAGGGCGTAAACTTTTCTTTAATGCGGTCTTTCAGATGTTTAGGTGGCTGGACATCACCAAATCCTTCAGCCGCGCGTTGGAATTTTGCCATGGGCTCAAGATAGAGTTGGAAGACCACAGGCGAGGTTTTCGGAATCAGACCAATACCCACCGCCCAGTCTTGATAGGCCTGGTTGGCATGTTTGAAATACAGGGCTTCGGGCGGTATCTCGTGGTGGCAGAAGCTGCCGTTGTTTTTGTACGCTTCAAGTTGATTCGGGTTCACCGCACCTGTGCCAAATTGATCCGCGTTCTCACCGCGAAAACCTGCCAGAGGTCCGACACCTTCTTTACGCTCGTGGTTAACGATATAATCGGCATAGTCCTGATATTTTGCCGTACCGTCTTCGTTGGTCATGGCAGGCAAACCTAGCCTTGCACCAAGGTCTAATAGTACAGACTGGAAACCGCGCACGTCACGGTCTGGTTCAATGACAGGCCAGCGTATGGCATCGGCGGCGGCATCGGCCTCTGAAATGGGTCTGTCGAGCAAAGAAATGCAATCGAAACGCTCTAGGTACGTGGTGTCGGGCAGGATTAAATCCGCGAAGGCCACCATTTCCGAGGAATAGGCATCCGAATACAGAATTTTCGGAATGACATAGCTACCATCGGGATTTTTTGCCGTGAGCATCTCCATGGTGCCCTTGGTGTTCATGCTGGAATTCCACGCCATGTTCGCCATATACATAAAGACCATATCCACGGGATAGGGGTCTTGATGATAGGCATTGCTGATCACCATATGCATCAGGCCGTGGGCTGAAAAAGGCGCATCCCAACTATAGGCCTTGTCGATACGTTTGGCAGTATTGTCTGGATTCAACAGCAATTCTTCTGGGCCATGAATATAGCCCAAATGCGCACCCCCAAGCGGTGTGAAGGCTTTGCTATCGCCGCACGGTGTTGGGTGAATATTCGACGGCTTAGGATACGGCGGCTTGTAACGGAAACCACCAGGGCAATCGATGCTGCCCAACAGAACTTGCAGAAGGTGAATTGACCGACAGGTTTGGAAGCCATTGGAATGGGCCGAAATTCCGCGCATGGCATGGAAACTCACGGGACGGCCAATCATTTTCTCGTGTTTTTCGCCATAGACATCAGTCCAAGGCTGGTCAATCACAATCTCTTCGCTAAAGGCGGCCTCAGCTAAAGCATGGGCTATGCCGCGAATCTGGTCTTCGGGAATACCTGTTTTTTCCGATACGGTTGCCATGTCGTATAATGGTGCATTGACCTCTTCTGCCAGCAGCGCAAAAGAAGGCCGCGCCTTACGGCCATCTGCAAGGGTAAATTCGCCAGATAAAGCTGCTTTCAGGCGAATGTCTTGCGCGGGATGCAGTGTGCCATCATCGCGCCGAGCCGCCAAGACATTGCCGTTTTCATCACGGGCAAACAGACCATGATCAGCAGTATTAGGCGCATCAATCACCAGCCAGCTGGCATTGCTGTAACGCAACAGATATTCCAGATCAATTTGGCCTTGATTGATCAATTCGCGGATAATCGCCATGACCAAAAGACCATCGGTACCCGGTGTGATGGGCAGCCATTCGTCCGCAATGGCGTTATAGCCCGTGCGCACTGGATTGACGGCAACGATTTTCGCGCCGTTTTCTTTCAATCGCGCAAGTCCTAGCTTGATGGGGTTGGAATCGTGGTCTTCGGCGATACCGAAAATCATAAACAGGCGGCTACGATCCCAGTCTGGTTGACCGAACTCCCAAAATGCCCCGCCAATGGTGTAAATGCCGGCGGCAGCCATATTGACCGAACAGAAACCACCATGCGCCGCGTAATTCGGTGTGCCAAACTGTTGTGCCCACCAGCTGGTCATGGATTGACTTTGGTCTCTGCCAGTGAAAAAGGCCAATTTTTTTGGGTCATCATGGCGAATTTCACTCAGCCATTGCGTGGCAGTAGAAAGGGCTTCTTCCCAAGAAATTTCAACGAATTCTCCTGAGCCGCGTTCACCGACACGCTTTAAGGGCGCGCGTAATTTCGCTGGCGAATATTGCTGCATAATCCCTGCCGAACCTTTGGCGCACAAGACACCACGATTTACTGGATGATCACGATTGCCCTCGATATAGCGGATTTTGCTGTCTTTCATGTGGACATTGATGCCGCAACGGCAAGCACACATATAACAGGTGGTGTGATGTATTTCGTCACTTACCTCTGGCGAGCGCTCAAGAGCCCGATCCTGTTGTTTTAATTTGGTCATCAATTACCCTCCTATAGGGTGTAGTCGTACTGAGTTGCCTATTTCTATCCCATCACGGGCGACTACACCAGCATTTAACTCTAAAACCGCGACAACGGCATGAACCGAGGAGATGGTGGTCTCGTCATGGGGTTGAGCCTCGGTATGGATATGACGTATGGTGCCAAATTGGTCAATGAAGAGCATATCCAAAGCAATTAGTGTATTCTTCATCCACATCTGTAAGACTTTCGGCTGTTTATGCAGGAATAGCATACCTTGAGAGGCGGGTAGGAACTCGCGGTGCATCAGGCCGCGTTTTTGCTCCTGATAGGTGCGGGCTATTTCAACATGATAACGCTGGATGCCGTCTGCTGTCTCTATTTCCAGAGGATAAAGGACATTATCTTTTGAGGATACGACAGCCTGAGCCAGCGTCACAGGGGAAAAGGCAAAAACTGCCAAGAGCAGCAGTAAACCTGTTGAAGTGCCACGGATCATTATCATTGCTTTTGTGGTGAAACTTGAAGAGCGGAAAATAAGGGCATCCATTAGCTAAAGAATATCCAGGTGACCAACAGGAAGCATGGTAGCAGGAAGATACAGGACCAGCCGATATAGCCAAAGAAGCTTGGCATTTTCACGCCGCTGGAGTTTGCAATGGCGCGGACCATGAAGTTAGGCGCGTTCCCGACATAGGTCAATGCGCCCATGAAGACCGAACCCGCACTGATGGCGAGTAGCGTGATGGTATCCTGGTGCATCAGAGTTTCGGCATCCCCGCCAGCGGTATTGAAGAACACCAGATAGGTGGGGGCATTGTCCAGGAAGCCCGACAGAAGTCCAGTAAGCCAGAAATACATGATATTGTTCGGTGTGCCATCTGCATGACTAACCAGAGTTACGATCCCGCCCATTGCGCCGTCTGTGCCAGCCGAGAGAATCCGAATGGCTGGAATGATGGTGATGAAAATTCCCGCGAACAGCAGGGCGACCTCTTCGATGGGAAACCAGTCAAATTCGTTCAATTTTCGGGTGCTTTGAGCGGTAATTTTCAGGCTCATGCCCGCAAGTGCGAGCAGCAGGACATCCCGCAACAGAGCCTGAAGAGGAATATCGACATAATACAGGGTTAAGGTGATACCACTATCCCAACTGCCACTCATCAAGACAGCACCGATAACACCGAGCAGCAGCAGCAGATTTTGTTTGCCTTCCAGTTCTAGCGGTATACCGCGCTCAATATCTGCAAAGGGATCGCGTCCAGCGGCAAGCTCGCGTTTGTACAGCACGAGGTCAATGATATAGAAGACAGGGAGCAGAATTCCTGCAACCAAGAGCATTGGTATAATCATATGGGTGGTGGTCCAGAAGAAATCCACCCCCTTCAAGAAGCCTAAGAACAGTGGAGGATCACCAAGCGGTGTTAATGAACCGCCGATATTCGCCACCAGAAAAATAAAGAACACCACAATATGCACCTTGTTTTGGCGGCCTTTGTTGGCGCGCAGCAGTGGGCGGATCATCAACATGGCAGCGCCTGTTGTCCCCATCCAGCTGGCGATCACCGTGCCCACCAGCAGCATGATGGTGTTCAGCAGAGGCGTTCCTGCTAGCGAGCCTTTTAAGGCAATGCCGCCAGTGATGGTGAATAACGACAGCAATAGAATGATAAAGGGGATATATTCCAACAGATAGGTATGTAATACTTCATAGCTGGTGATAGCAAAGCCGTACTGAACAATCATCGGGATCAGCAATGTACAGGCCCAGAAGGCACTGATTTTCCCCAGATGCGCCTCCCAAAAGTCATGGGCAAATAGTGGAAACAGCGCGATAGACAGTAAAATGCCCGCAAAGGGGATAATCCAAATCAGGCTGAGCTCGCTACCTGGAAGATGCGGAGCATCTCCTGCAGCAAAAGCCGTGCCTGAAAAACACAGTGCAATCAGGAAAAGGAAAACATAGCGGGAAAATTTCAGCATGACGAAGTCCTGAATAATGTTTAATATGGGCTTTTAGTAATGCTTTTGCGGTAATACGTCAATCTGATAGAAATTTTAAGGGTAGATAAAGGCATGATCGAGAAATTCAATCCGCAATGGGCGGCGGTTGCGGAAAAAGAATATAAAACAGACCCGCACGGGAAAATTCGTCATACCGAAGATGGTCTTGAGATTAAACCGCTCTATACCGCCGATGATCTTGAGGGCTTGGATCATCTGGACAGTTTGCCTGGTCAAGCACCTTTTTTGCGTGGGCCAAGGGCAACCATGTACACAGGCAGACCGTGGACGATCAGGCAATATGCGGGATTTTCCACCGCCGAGGAATCGAATGCCTTTTATCACCGTAATCTGAAAGCTGGACAGAAAGGGCTTTCAGTGGCTTTCGATTTAGCGACGCATCGTGGTTATGATTCTGATCATCCGCGCGTTGCTGGAGATGTCGGCAAGGCGGGGGTAGCGATAGACTCTGTCGAGGATATGAAGATTTTGTTTGATGGAATTCCTCTTGATCAAATGTCTGTGTCCATGACCATGAACGGTGCCGTGTTGCCCATACTGGCGAATTTCATTGTTGCCGCCGAAGAGCAAGGGGTGTCGGCACAGAAGCTCTCTGGTACGATTCAGAATGACATCTTAAAAGAATTTATGGTGCGCAATACCTATATCTATCCGCCTGCGCCAAGTATGCGGATTGTTGGGGATATTATTGCCTATACGGCTGCTGAAATGCCGCGCTTTAATTCTATCTCCATCTCTGGCTACCACATGCAGGAGGCAGGGGCGAGTACAGTACAGGAATTGGCTTTTACCTTAGCCGATGGTCTGGAATATGTCCGTTATGCCACGGAACAGGGTTTGGATGTGGATGATTTTGCGCCGCGTCTGAGTTTCTTCTTTGCCATAGGAATGGACTTTTTCGCAGAGGTGGCAAAGTTACGCGCTGCGCGGGTTTTGTGGTCACGGCTGATGCAGGAGAAATTTGCGCCGAAGAACCCGAAATCTCTGATGTTGCGTACCCATTGCCAAACCTCAGGGGTTAGTCTCACGCAGCAAGAACCGTATAACAATGTCATCCGCACCACTATCGAAGCTCTGGCAGCAGTGATGGGTGGCACGCAATCGCTGCATACCAATGCTTTGGATGAAGCGGTTGCTCTGCCCACGGATTTTTCGGCAGCCGTGGCGCGTGGGACACAGCTTATTCTGCAAAACGAGGCGGGCATTACCGATACCGTCGATCCTTTGGCGGGTTCGTATTATCTTGAGAACTTGACGGGACAGTTGATTGAGCGCGCTGGTGCGTTAATCGCCGAAGTCGAGGGAATGGGCGGTATGACCAAAGCCGTCATTTCTGGAATGCCGAAGCGCGTGATTCAAGAAACCGCCTCAAGACGACAGGCGCGGGTGGATCAGGGTGAAAGCGTCATTGTTGGGGTCAATCGTTATCACAGTCCAGCAGCAGAGACCGAGATTGCGGTGTTGGATATTGACGTGACGGCGGTGCGCGAGGCGCAAATTCGCCGCCTTGAAGAGGTCAAAAGTCAGCGTGATCAAGCTGCATGTGAAGCGGCACTAGCGGCCTTGCGCACGGCGGCGCAAGGCTCAGGCAATCTGTTGGCAGCCAGTGTGGTTGCAGCACGGGCGCGGGCGACCTTGGGTGAAATTTCGACGGCTTTAAGCGCGGTCTTTGAGCGTTTTGAGGCCAGCCCTGAAATTGTTTCGGGTATCTACGGTGCAGCGACAGCCGAAAGCCCTGAATTTCAAAATGCCGCCCAAGAGGTGCAAGGGCTAGAGCGTGATGGATGCGCACCGAAGATGTTGCTGGCGAAGTTAGGCCAAGATGGTCATGATCGTGGGGTGCATATTGTGGCGGGCGGCTTGACAGACCTTGGCTGGAATGTCGCACTTGGTGCGTTATTCACCACACCAGAAGAGGTCTTGCAGAAGGCTCTGGAAGAAGAAGTCGAGGTCATTGGAGTCTCGACCTTGGCGGCAGGGCATAAAACCCTCGTACCAGCGCTGATGCAACAGCTTGAAGCCGTAGGCCGCGATGATATTCTGGTGGTGGTGGGCGGCATTATCCCCGAAGAAGACCATCAAGCCTTGAAAGATGCGGGTGTCGCGGGAGTTTTCGGACCTGGTATGGCTTTGACGACCTTGAGCGGGAAGCTCGCGGCATTGGTGCAGAAGCAACGCCAGCGGATGCATAATCGGTAAAAAACAGGTAATATTCTTACATTGTTTTTGGAAAGATGTTATAGGCTGAAAGGGTGAAATCTGATTGCTAACTCAAGGGGAAAATGCGGGTGAAATTTCGGTTTAATAGTCCTGTATTTGTGACCATGTTGGCTTTGCCGTTGCTTTTTGCAGGCCATGGACAGGCGCAAAGCCTGAACGAGGCGCTGGATGGTTTGCTAAGCCAAAATGGCACAATTGAATCTGCCGAACAGTCTCTGTTATCTGCAAAAAGCGGTGCGGATGCCGTGCGGACTCGTCTGTATCCGAAATTGACCCTAAAAGGCGCAATCACCAGAAAAAAACTCGATAACGGCACGACACGCGGTATAGGTTTCGATAACGGCGAGACACAAACGGTGCGCTCTGGCTCGTTGACGTTGAAACAGGAACTCTTTAGCGGCTTTTCAGATATGGCGCGCATCGAGGAGGCGGATGCAGGTCTTGCGCGTGCTCAGGCGAAACTCTTGGCGACACAACAGGCTGAATTGGGGCGGGGTGCTGTTGCCTATTATGCTGTGCTACAGGAAACGGCGTTGATCGATAGCATGAAACAAGTCAAGGGCTTTGCCCAAGAGATGCTCGAACTGGCACGGGAAAGCAGGAAAAACGGTGGTGATTCGGATGCAACGTGGATTGCGGCGCAAAAGGATGCCCTTGACCACGAAACGAAGCTTGTCGGACAAAAGCATCGTTTTGCACGTGCGGTAGGGGATTATATTCGTTATTTTGGTGTCGAACCAGATACCGAAACCATGGCCTTTGTGACCATTGACGATGGCAAAATGCCTGTTTCGCAAGAAGACTTGCTGGCACAGGTAGAGGGTTCAGCAGATATTCTGGCGGGTTTCAAAAAAGCCGAAATGAGCCAGGCACGAATAAAAAGAGCCCGTGCGTCTGGTTATCCTAGTTTGACACTTAGCCTTGCGCACGAGCGTGACAATGATTCTTTTATCAGTAATGATACTAACAATGGGGTTGATTTGTCTCATACCGAGGAAACCAGCCTTGAACTTGCGCTGAAATGGGAACTTTCAGCATTGCTGTACAACCGCCATGCGATTAACAAGGCCGCCTCAACTTCGCTGTCTGATCGTGCCAAGGCGCGGGCTTTACTCAAGCGTCTGGAAGGGCAGGCGATGAAACTGTGGGATGATTATCAGCATTACCGTGATGAAATTCGTCTGCTGGGCGAAATGCGTGGGCAAGAAAAGCAGCTTGAGGAAATTGAGGCGGCGAAAATCGCAGCAGGTGGTGGTAAAATTCAGGACTTGCTGAAACTGCAAATCCGTCACGCCCGTACGGAGCAACGCCTAATTCGCGCTAGTCACGGTCTTGAGCAGACTAAAGTGCGTATTTTGGCCTTGATCAATCAGATGAACGCCGACGTTTAGATAGCATCTTGTAGCCGATAGGGATTAAGCTTACCAAACCGAGGCCAATAAAGGCTATTTGGGTCTGGCGGTTGATAATCTCGCCAGTTTCCAATACGGCATCCAGTCCAACTCCGGCGGAGACAAAGACGAAGCTGCCAGGCAATATGCCTAAGGCCGTGGTGACGCTAAAGACAGACAGCCGAACACCCATCATGGCGCCCGCAATATTGACGGCAAAAAAGGGAAAGAGAGGCACAAGGCGTAAAAACAGCATATAGCTGATGGCGTTATCTTGAAAACCCGCGCTGATTTTATGAAACCACGGTCCGGCCTTGGTTTTGAGCATTTCGCCCAGGGTGGTATTGACCAGCATGAACAGTAAAATTGCGCCAGTGGTTGCGCCAAAAATCACCAGTCCTGTCCCAAGCCATTGTCCAAACAGAAACCCTGCTGCCAGACTTAACAGAGCCGCACCAGGTAGCGAGGCTGCCACGACTATAATATAGACCAATCCGAAAATAAAAAGACTGAGCAGTAAGCTATCCTGAACGTGATTTTGCAAAAACTGCCGATGTTGCGCGAGTTTCTCTAGCGTGAGCCAGTGATGACCATCAAGGCCGAAAAACAGCCCGATCAAGAGCAGTATCGAGATTACTGGTAAAAAACGTGAGATTTTAGGCATGACCCCCCCTATCATTATGGCCAGCAAAATCTTGACAGCCACGTCAAATTTGCTTAAAGAACGTTTCAAATTGATATATTATCCTACTTTAGGAGTCTTTCGGTGAAAAGAACATTCCAACCTAGCAAGCTTGTCCGCAAACGCCGTCATGGTTTCCGCTCGCGGATGTCCAGCACAGGTGGCATTAAAGTTCTCGCGCGCCGTCGTGCCAAGGGACGCAAGACCATTAGCGCATAGTACACGAATCAGGAGCATTCGGGATGGAGGTGCTCAGGAAGCGCCGCGAGTTTGTTCGCCTGAATAAACAGGCGATTCGAGATTTTCAGCGTGGCTTTATTCTTCAGGTTTTGCCGAATCAGGCAACAGAAGATAGTGTGCGTATTGGTTTCACAGCAACAAAACGTATCGGCAATGCAGTTGTCCGCAATCGGGTTAAGCGTCGTATGCGTGCCTTGTGGCGCGATATTTTGCGTGATGAAAAGATACCGCTTTCGGGGTATGATTTTGTCCTGATTGCGAAGGCGGAAACCGCTACTCTTCCGTATCAAAATCTGCTAGAAAGCCTGCACCAAAGCCTAAGGCGGGGTATATACAAAGCAAATCTTAAAGCACAATCCAACGCTAATCCCCGTGCAAATCAATAATTATAGAGAACTGGTATGGACGAAAAACGTAATTTAATTCTCGCCATTGCGCTATCGGGTCTGGTGTTGCTGGGTTGGCAGTATTTTTTTCCAGCGCCGCAATATGTCGCGCCTGAAACTATTGATGGGCAAAATCAAGAAGTTGCTTTGGGGGCGAGTCCACAGGCACAGTCCGAGGTTGGTCTTGCGCTTGATGCCCCGACAAGGGATGTTGATGATACCGCGCCAAGGGTGCAGATTGACACGCCAGATAGTATTGGCTCAATCAATTTGCGCGGGGCAAAAATTGATCATCTGGCTCTGGAAGATTATAAAGAAACGCTGGATGCGGATAGCCCGATTATTACACTGCTCAAAGATGGTGTACGCTCCTATTATGCCAGCTACGGTTGGACAGGCAAGAATGTCACCTTGCCAGATAACAAGACTATCTGGCAGGCGGATCGCGATGTTCTGACACTGAATACGCCAGTACGTTTAAGCTGGACAAGCCCTGAAGGTGTGACTTTTATTCAGGATATTAGCGTTACGGATCGTTTTCTGCTGTCGATTAAACAGTCTGTGATCAACAATTCAACACAAAGTCTTTCTCTTGCGCCTTATGGCTTGATCAGCCGTGGCGGGACACCAGAAACCTCAGGGTTTTATATTCTGCATGAAGGTCTTATCGGCGTGCTTGAGGAGTCCTTGAAAGAGATTGATTATGATACGCTGCTTGAGGATAAGCGGCAGCGGTTCAGCTCTGAGAACGGCTGGTTGGGCATTACGGATAAATATTGGCTGGTGGCACAGATTCCTGCTCAGGGTCAAAAGTTCAACGCGGCCTTTTCGGCACAGCAGTCTAATCTTGAACCACGCTATCAAACAGATTTTGTCACCGATGCGCAAAATATCGCGGTAGGCGAGACCGTATCCTACAGCAGTAATCTGTTTGTTGGCGCAAAAGAAACGACTTTGCTGGATCGTTATCGGGATGATTTAGGCTTTCATCAGTTTGATTTAGCGGTGGATTTTGGCGTTATGTATTTCATTACGAAGCCAATTTTTTATATGCTGGACTATCTGTTCGACTTTTTAGGCAATTTTGGTTTGGCGATTTTGGCTTTGACTGTAGGAATCAAACTGTTGTTTTTCCCGCTCTCGAACAAGTCTTATGTTTCCATGAGCAAAATGAAGCTCTTGCAGCCCAAGATGGTGGAACTCAAGGAGCGTTACGGCGATGACCGTCAAAAGCTGAATGCAGAAATGATGACCATGTACAAGCGGGAGAAAGTGAATCCTCTTGCGGGTTGTCTGCCGATTCTACTGCAAATTCCAGTGTTCTTTGCGCTCTATAAGGTGCTGTTTGTCGCGATTGAAATGCGTCATGCGCCGTTCTTTGGCTGGATTAGTGACCTTTCTGCTCCGGATCCTTTGGGGATATTAACACTATTTGGCCTGATTGACTGGCAAGTCCCCGCTGTACTTGCGATAGTGAATATTGGACTGTGGCCGTTGATCATGGGCTTCACCATGTGGGGACAGCAAAAACTCAACCCCGCACCTGCTGATCCCATTCAGGCGAAAATCTTTGGTCTGATGCCGATATTTTTCACCTTCCTGCTCGCGACATTTCCAGCGGGTCTGGTAATCTATTGGGCTTGGAACAATATCCTAACGATTGCGCAGCAATGGATCATTATGCGCAGATTGAATAAAAATGCCCAACAACAGACCTGACCCGTTCAAACAGCAAGCACAATTCTTGAGCAGTAGCCCTGACTTGAATAGCTTGCCAGAGGCCGACATGCCCGAAGTGGCTTTTGCGGGACGCTCGAATTGTGGCAAGTCGAGCCTGTTAAACGCGGTAATGGGAGTGAAGAACCTGGCCCGTACCAGCAATACTCCAGGGCGAACGAAATTGCTGAATTTTTTTACCCAAGGTGATGCTTTGATGCTGGTAGATTTACCAGGCTATGGTTTTGCCCGTGCCAGTCGTGCTGATCGGACGCAATGGCAAGAAAATTGGCACGGCTATATTCACCGTCGAATTGCCTTGCGGCATATCTTTGTTCTGATTGATTCTCGTCGTGGTTTGATGGCGGCGGATCAAGAGATTATGGCAGGGCTTGACGGGGCGGCGGCTTCTTACAGTCTTGTCTTGACGAAAGCAGATAAATTGCCGAAAGTCCTTGTTGAAGAAACGCGGCAAGAGGTTCAGGAGGCTATAAAAAAGCATCCCGCTGCTTGGTCTGAAGTTTTGGTGTGTAGTGCCAAGAAACGTTATGGTATTGCAGAATTACGTCAGGAGATTTTGATCAATAGTGGTTTTATGCCCCGTGTGGAAGTGGAACAGGTATGATGAATTTTTCTGTGGAACGTGCCGCGATATTATCAGAGGCTATGGCGCACCTGCAACGTTATGCAGGGGCTACGGTGGTGGTGAAATTCGGTGGTCATGCGATGGTGGACGAAGAAACCAAGCAGGGCTTTGCCAGAGATATCGTTTTATTGCAAC
>JAHDDM010000013.1 GCA_020629355.1 Rhodospirillaceae bacterium | reverse complement strand
TGCATCTGCATTAAACCTTTGTATTTTACACTATTTAACTTCAGGAGAATATTATGGAATTAGAAGCTGCAAAAGCAATCGGTGCTGGTTTGGCAACGATTGGTGTTTTGGGTTCAGGTATTGGTATCGGAAGCGTCTTTTCGTCTCTGATTTCGTCGATTGCGCGTAATCCTGCTGCACGTTCCGAGGTCTTTGGCCTTGGCATGTTGGGCTTTGCGCTGGTGGAAGCAGTGGCGCTTTTTGCACTGCTGATTGCTTTCTTGATTCTCTTTGCCTAAGCGCAAGAAAGACGCAGCATGATCATTCGTGGCGCAAATATTCTTGCCTTTATGGCGGTAAGCCTGATTGCTTCCCCAGCTTGGGCCGAGGGTGGCTTGCCACAGCTTAATCACAATACTTACCCGAGTCAGATTTTCTGGCTCGCGGTAAGCTTTGTGCTGCTGTACATCATTGTCAGCCGTATTGCTTTGCCACGTATCAGTCAAATCCTGCAACGCCGGATGCGGAATATTGATGCTGATTATTCGGCAGCGCGGAAATACCGCCGCGAGGTTGAGACCTTGGTTGGCGAAATGGAAGAGATTCTGGCGCAGGGGCGCGGTGAAACTCAAGAACTTTTGCGCAACAAGCATCAGGCTCTACAGGCGAGTATCTCTGATCAGCAGACGCAAGCACAGCAAGAAATTGCGGCTGAAATTGGCGAACAGGAACAGGCGATTGACGAGGCCAAGAATGATGCCTTGGCCAAGGTTGATGAAATGGCAACAGAACTGATCGAGAAGTGCGTTGTTCTTGCTGGCGGTAAAAAGCCAACCAAGACCGCGCTGAAATCAGCGTTAAAGGCGTAGAAAATGTTTCAAGATCCGGCATTTTGGGTACTGATTGCTTTTGTTATTTTTTGTGGCTTGGTCTGGTGGAAGGCGCGCGGTATTCTCGCGACTAGTCTTGATGGTCGCCTAGAGCGAATTCAGGCGGAGCTTGACGAGGTACGCGAGCTGAAACAACAGGCACAGGAAGCGCAAAGTACGCAACGCCAGCGTAATCGTCAGGCTAAAGAAGAAGTCAAGGCGATGGAAGCCGCAGCACGGCAAGAGGTTGCTACTCAGGCTGCTCTGGCTGAAGAAAAACTTGCGCGTACCATAGCAGCACGGCGTGAGCAAGCGACACAGCGCATTGCACAGGCTGAAGCGGCGGCGTTGCAAGAAATTGCGGATCGTACCGTTGCGCTTTCTATTGCGGCGAGCCAAAAAATTCTGCAAGACCAAATGGATGGTAAGGTTGGCGAGGCCACGATTGATGCCGCCATTAAGGAAGTCGCAAAGATTGCTAAAAGCGCGTAATTGAACACTTCCCTTTCCCTATCTTTCGCGCATCTAGGGGCAAATCGCTCATTTCCGTTCCTCAAATATCTGAATATGCTCCGGTACTCAATTTCGCCCTTTACCCCTATCTGCATCGAAATCTTAGGGAAAGGGAAGTGTTCAAATTGGAAGTATCGAATTGGGTAGAAAGTCTTATATTTCTATCGCTATACAGAGCTCTGCAAGCCAATAGTCCAGCCTTAGGGCGGCAGAGTCCGTAATAGAGATAAAACGCCCGTCAAAAGCCCAAATATTGGGATGGGTTTGTTGATACTGTTGAATGCTTTGTACCAGAGCTTGACGGTTGGCTGGTAGAAAATCTGGTAAATTTTCAAGATCAATCCCTTGGCAGAGCCGCAAACCCATCAAGAGCCATTCCTGCACAGCAGCAACAGCATCAAGGGTCTCAAAGCTTTCTAATCCCCTAAGATTTTTTGTTTCCGTATCTGTCATAACGGCCTCTTGCCATGCTTTGGGAGCGGGCAGTTTCCGTACAGCAAAACGTTGTCCCGAAACATGGTGTCGTCCGTGCGCACCTGGACCAATGCCGATATAATCGCACGATTGCCAGACCATGCTATTGTAGCGCGACTGGTGTCCCCTACGGGCAAAATTCGAGACCTCGTATTGCTGAAACCCTGCTTCAGCAGCAATGTCACGACTGAGTAGCATCAATGCGCTGTCCAAGTCATTATCGGGTAAACCTTGCGGTGGGCGATGACCGAAGGCTGTGCCTGCCTCGATGGTCAAGCCGTATAAAGACAGGTGATCAATGGGAAGTCGCGTGACTTGAGACAGTTCATCTTGCCACGCCGAGACGCTCTGGTGCGGTGTTGCATAGATCATATCGACGGCGACACTAGGAAACAGATCACGGGCTGTCTTTATGGCTTTCAGAGCCTGTTCAGGGCTATGTTGCCGTCCTAACTGTTGTAGGCGTATCGCGTCAAAGGCTTGTATTCCAAGGGTTAGGCGTTGTACCCCCGCCTCCGCAATAGCAGGGAAATTATCAACATCTTCAGGGTTGGCCTCAAGAGCAATCTCAAGATTCCCTGCAACGGGAAACAGGTCTTTGGCGCAAGCAATGACTTGTTGCAGCACCTCAGGCGGCATCATTGAAGGTGTGCCACCGCCAAAGTGTAGTGCTTCAAGTCGCCAGTGATCACCGCGCCATGTCGCCTCTTGTTGCAGATCAGCAAGTAATGCCTTGGCTATGGCTTCGGTATCTTGATTGCGCCAGCGTTTGACGTTGAAATCGCAATAGGGACAGATCCGCCGACAGAAAGGCCAATGGACATACAGGGCGAGTGGTTTCACGATACTCTTTGCGTTAAAACTTTACGTTGAAATTGCGCAAAGGCAATGGCGCGGTGACTTATCTGGTCTTTCTCAGCTGGCGACATTTCGCCAAATGTGCGGGTATGGCCTTTCGGGATAAATACGGGATCGTAGCCAAAGCCTTTGTTGCCTTGTGCAGGCCAGCAAAAGTCTCCGTGGATTTCACCGCGAAAACATTGCTCTGTCCCATCGGGGAAACATAAGGCCAGCACGCAGACAAAATATGCGTCTGGTGCTGCATTTGCAGGCATTTCGGTCTTGATTCGTTTCATGGCCTCTTGAAAGTCTTTGTTTTCTCCTGCCCAACGTGCGGAATAAATCCCTGGCGCACCATCAAGCGCGGCAACGCAAAAGCCCGAATCATCGGCTAAAGCGGGTAAACCAGACAGATTGCTGGCAAAACGCGCCTTTTGCAGGGCATTGGCCTCGAAAGTCTCACCGTCTTCAGCCAGCTCACCTTGGTAATATTGCGCAATGGAGCAAAGTGCAATGCCATAAGGCAAAAGCAAAGCTTCAAGTTCCACCAGCTTGCCTTGATTGGCACTCGCGAGCAATAAAGTGTCCTTGGGATGTAATCGGTGTTTCGTCATGCTGTTACCATAATGAAAAAGAGCAGAAATAAATAGAGCCTATACCTTTTCTTTTTTCACTTGCACGTAGAACAAAAAAGGGACATAATAAGAACAATATAAGAAACATATGATTGTAAGAGGTGTTCTGATGCTGACTCCGCGCCAGAGTGAATTGCTGATGTTTATCCACCAATGCCAGCAGCAGGACGGTATTACGCCCAGCTATGATGAAATGCGCATCGCCATTGGTCTGAAATCAAAATCGGGGATTTATCAACTGATTACGGGTCTTGAGAAACGCGGCTATCTTAAACGGATGGTTAATCGCGCGCGGGCATTGGAAATCTTGAAACTGCCCGAGAATATCCACCAGGGCATCTCTAGCCGTAACGAGGACAACGATGATTCTAGCGTGGAATTGCCTTTTCTGGGGCGTATTGCAGCTGGCGTGGCTATTGAGGCTATTGAATATGTCGCGGAAACCTTGAGTATGCCGAATTCGCTTGTGGGGCGCGGCGAGCATTTTGTGCTTGAAGTTTCTGGTGATTCTATGATTGATGCGGGTATTCATGATGGTGATTATGTCGTGATCCGCCAGCAGAACACGGCGCAAAATGGCCAGATTGTTGTGGCCTGTATCGACTACGAGGAAGTCACGCTGAAACGTTTCCAAAGTCGCGGTTCGACAGTGGCCTTGGAGCCAGAGAATGCTGATTATCAAACTCAAATCTATGGCGGTGAGCGCATTTCTATCAAAGGTGTACTTTCTGGTCTCGTGCGGTACTATTAAAAACGTATATTTTATGTCTAATGGGCTGTTGTGACGACTGCACTTTCCAGCTTGAGCCCACCTGTGCTAGTAATCTCCTAGAGTGTTACAAACTTTCAGGAGAGTGCAATGCGTGATATTTTTACTGGTGCACAGCCCGAATTCGGCTCTGGTTTTTCTCTTGGTGGTGCGACAGGGGCAGACTTGCCTAGTCCAGCATTCTTCCATGATGCGCGCTTTGTTCAAGACGGCGCTGATCTGGTGCTGATTTTACCTGATGGGATGCAACATACTGTTGCGGAGTATTTCACAGGCACGATCCCGCCAACGCTTACGGGCACATTTTCTGGCATGGCATATAGCCTTGATCCAGCGACGGTGACCATGTTCCTTGAACGTCCCGTGATGCTGGCACAAAGTCAAGATACATCAGCGCAGGTTGTTGGGACAATCACCGATTCTCAAGGCGAGGTTGTTGCAGTTGCACCAGATGGGACGCGGCGCACTCTTGAAATAGACAGCTTACTGTTTGAGGGCGAAGTGCTGGAGACGGGTGAAGATTCGGCAGTGAAACTGGTTATGCTGGATCAGACGCTATTTGCCCTTGGTAGTGCTTCACGGATGGCGGTGAATGACTTGAACTATAATGCTGATGCTCAAAGTGGCAATTCGGACTATGGGATTTTGAAAGGCTCATTTCTGTTTGTTTCTGGTTTGATAGCGAAAAACAATCCCAGCGACATGGAGATAACGACTCCCGTGGGCAGTATTGGGATTCGCGGTACGATTGTTTCTGGTGCACTGAAGGAAGAGGGTTTTAAGTTCTCTGTTGTGGATGGTGCGATTGAAACGACCACCCATGACGGTGAGGTCTATCGCCTGGATGAAAGTTTTGAGAGTGTCGGGCTTTCAGAGGGTGAAAATGCGCCAAGTCTTGTGCAAGATAGTCTTGATACAATTCTTCGGGATAATCCTGAAGTTTTTAGTATGCTGGATCAGGCGGAGCTGGCACGAATGGCACAGGCTATCGCGGAGACCTTTGCTGAAGTCACGGGAGATGTTGTTCAGCTCAAGATGAAAATGACCGCACAGGGCATACAGGTGGAGGCCGAAACCTCTAATCTTGAAGTGAAAGAACTACTTGAGTCTGTTCCCGATTCTGCTCCTGCTCCTGTTTTTACTGAGGAAGAGACGGTAGTCATAGAACAGGCAGCTGTAGCAGAACAGGCAGTCATAGTAGAACAGGCAGCTGTAGCAGAACAGGCAGTCATAGTAGAACAGGCAGCAACTACAGAGGAAGAGTCTGTTATTGTAGACGAGGCGGCAGGCGGTAATACAGAGGTTGCTGATACAACCGCGCCGAATGCGCCAACATTGTCGATTACAGATACAGGTTCGGCGCAGAACCATACCAGCAATGGTTTGGTGACCGTTGCAGGTCTCGAGTCTGGTGCGACTTGGACGCACATGGTGAATGGTGTTGAATCCGCTGCACAGTCGAGTGATGTGACGAGCTTTCTGGTTTCTGGCGATGGTCAAAAAGACATCACGGTCAAGCAAACGGATAGGGCGGGGAATGTCAGTGAGATTAGTCAGACGCTGAGCTTTACGCTGGATACCACTGCACCGAGTGCGTCGACGCTTTCTTTTACACAGACGGGTACATCAACAGATACGATCAGTGACGGTACGGTGACGGTTTCGGGTCTCGAGTCTGGTGCAACTTGGACGCACATGGTGAATGGTGTTGAATCAGCAGCACAGGCCAGTACGGTGACGAGCTTCACGGTCTCTGGCGATGGTGAGAAAGACATTACGGTCAAGCAAACGGATGCGGCAGGGAATACGAGCACGAGCGACCCATTAAGCTTTACGCTGGACACGGCGGCTGCCAAGCCGACATTGTCCATTACAGACACGGGTGACACTACAGATAACATCACCAGCAATGGCACGGTAAGCGTTGCGGGTATTGAGTCTGGTGCGACTTGGACGCACACGGTGAATGGTACTGAATCTGTGGCACAATCGAGTGATGTGACGAGTTTCACGGTTTCTGGTGATGGTGATAAAAACATCACGGTCAAGCAAACGGATGCGGCGGGAAATACGAGTACAAGCGATACGTTGAGTTTTAGCTTGGATCAAGAGGCTCCGCAGAGCACTCCGACTGTTGCCTTAAAAACAGGTGCGGATACGGGTTCGTCAGGCAGTGATGGAATTACGAACACGTTAGAATTTACGTTCAGTACGCTTTCCAGTGATGCGGTGAAGCAGCAGTACAGCCTGAATGAAGGTGACTGGAAAGATTTCTCAACGTTCAATGCTGATGTAGAGGCGTTGAAAAATAATAATCAGGAAAACACTCTCCGTATTCAAGAGCTAGACGGCGCAGGAAACACAGGTGCACCGAGTGATGTTTTGAAGTTTACCTACGATACAATCGCGCCCACTACAGCACCAACGATGTCTCTTGATGTTGATTATCATGGTGAGACGGATGCGGCTGGGCAGAGTTCTGGCTCTGGTTCTTATGATTCGAATGATCTCAAGACAGGCTATCTTGGTACAAATGAAGCCATAAAGATTGCTGGCCTCGAAACAGGTGCGACTTGGGAATATAATCTGAACGATGGTCAGGGCTGGCAAAATGGCACGGGCAGTAGCTTCAGGCCAGAGGATGGAACATACAGCAATATCAGTGTCCGCCAGATTGATGCGGCGGGCAATGAAGGGACTGTTGTTAATCATGTTATCAAAACCACTTATAAGACTACGAATGTAGACCAAACTTTTGACGGCAGCACTCCAGCCGCAAAACTGTATTTTGACACGATCATCGCCACGCCAAGCGTGACTTTGAGCACTGCATCAAAAGGCTCTATTGATGTGGGTGGAATCGAAGCGGGTGCGACTTGGAAATATATTGTGAACGGTACTGAATCCGCTGTGCAACCTAGCGTTCTAAGTAGTTTTGCAGCAGGAGAGGGCGCACAGTCTGTAACCGTGGTGCAGACCGATAAGGTGGGGAATGTCAGCTCCAGCAGCAATGTCTTGACCTATAATTATGACTCTAGTTCAATTGCGCCAATTCTGGCCTTGTATAACGATAGTGGTGCTGCTGGCGATAAGGTCACGAACGGCGTTCAGGTGGTGAGCAGTGCCTACGGGAGTGGGTGGAAATATAGTATAGATAATAACACTTGGGTTCCGCTTACTCAGCCAATCAACTTTGCTTCTGATGGTAGCAATGATGGTGACATAAAAATTCAATTAAAAAAAGTCTCCACTGGTACAATCGCCACGGGACTAGAGTTCACTCTGGATACCACCGCACCCACCGCGCCAACGATCACTTGGCCTGGTGAGAATTACTTCCACGACTCTCCCAACACATTCAAATCTGGCTTAGAAGGCATGATTACGACAGGCGAGGGGGTCACGAAAATTGAGCTTTATGCTCTGAATGCAAACGAAAATCCCACGGGGACAGCTTTGGCCTCAACCACGACTTTTCAATCCAATGGTTCTTGGAGCACGTCTTATGATGGCAACAGTGGGTTTGAGGTCTCAAAGGATTCGACAGCGCCAGTGAAATATAAAGTGATTGCTTCGGATGCGGCTAATAATAGCACGGCTTCTTCTGTATTCACTGTGGAGCGCAAAAGCGGCACGGCTGAAGGTAGTACAGGGAACGATAGTTTTAATGTTTTTGCGGGTTCTGGTGGTATTACTACGGCAAATGCCAAGGAGGGCAATGATTGGATGTTTGCGGCTTCTGGCAATGCCATGACTCTAAACGGAGATGCTGGTGATGATACCTTTATGCTACAGACGGCATCGTATAATGCTATCGCGAATTCAGGGACACAGATTAAGCTTGATGGTGGCGTGGGGCAGGATGCATTGCGTTTTCATAATGATATGTCTGGTACAGTAGATTTAAGCCACGGCAATTTTATGGGTAAGCTGGATAATTTCGAGACAATTTTACTTGCTAAAGCTATCACGACCCTGAAGCTAAACGCGAGTATTGTTGCAGATATGACTGATAGCAACAATGCTCTGTCGATCACCCATTGGGATTATACCAATAATGGTAGTATGATTACCGCCAGTGACCGTACCGTTTCGTTGGGTAGTGAGTTCACACAATTAGGTGCGTCAAACATCTATGAAGCGATACATAGCAGTGGAACGGTCAAAGTGACGGTACAGTCTGGCATAACCGTCATTGCGAATACGGACAGCACCCCACCCTCTGCCCCGATTGTTGCCAGAAATAGCGATGATGATAGAGATGGTACGATCAATGTCACGGGTCTTGAGGCGGGTGCAACATTCCAGTTCTCGTTGGATGGCACAACCTACTATAATGGTACAGTCGATAGTAGTGACCAGACTAAGGGCAGTTTTGCCATTAAAAGTAAGGATTACAGCACCGACAATTTGACTTTGTATGTCCGACAGACTGATTCAGCAGGAAACAGTAGCACAGTAACGGAGCTGAAGATAAGTGACGCGCTATCTTCAGTAATTAGCTCATCAACTCCAGTCTTGAATGGGTATAATAATTCTTACCTGATGAATGAAGAACCTCATGATTTTAATGATCTGTACCAATCTGGCGCGGGTGCGGGCGCGGGTTATGATGAATTGACGGTCAACAGTAGCATTACAATGGATAGTACGATCATTTCGGTCATCAAGGACTTTGAAGAGATTAAATATGAAGGTTCGAGCAAGTTCGCGCTTTCTGATGATCAGATTAAGGGTCTCATGACAGGCAATGATGCGGGGAATGTTCTCAGGCTTACGGGTTTTGAGCTTGCAGATACGACTGGTTGGGCACCAAAGGGCAGTGAGGGCAGTTATTCCATCTATGCCAAAGACCTTGATAATGACGGTGCGGTGGAAACTGTGATGCTGGCATCGTGATATTCGCGCACGCTCTTTTGTTGACATCGTAAAACGATCACTTTACATCCTAGTGAAGGGCGAATTGTCCTCGAAGGAGAGGTGTCATGTGCGGAATTGTTGGACTGTTTCTGAAAAATCCTAAGCTGAATAAAAGCCTGGGCAGTATGACAGCGTCGATGCTGTATGAAATGCGCGAGCGCGGGCCAGATTCGGCAGGGTTCGCGGTCTATCAGTCCTCAAATGTACCAGAGATCAAGATTACCCTGCTTGATCAGAGTGGTGGGGTAGATTTTTCGGCTCTGGTCACGGCTATTGAGGCGGCTTTCTCCTGTGCGGTTGAGGCGCGTATCGTGCATAATCATGCGTTTTTGCGTACCAATGCGGATGGTGCGGAGATTCGCCGTTGGATTATTCAAAAACATCCTGAAATCACCGTACTTTCGGTGGGTCATAGTCTTGAGATGGTCAAGGCTATCGGTGATCCCAAGAATGTCATGGCGGATTATGACCTTTCAGGCTATCACGGTAGCCACGCCATTGCCCATACCCGTATGGCGACAGAATCCGCGATTACCACGGCGGGTTCGCATCCGTTTTCGACGGGTTCGGATACCTGTTTGGTACATAATGGTTCATTGAGTAACCATAATAATGTTCGGACATTCCTACAGGCTAAAGGCGAGAGCTTTCAAACCGAAAACGATTCAGAAGTCGCAGCGGGCTATCTGGCGTGGCGTATGCGCTCTGGTGATAGTTTGCAACAGGCGATTGATTGCGCCTTACAGGACCTTGATGGGTTTTATACCTTTGCCATTGGCACGCGCGAGGGCTTTGCGGTGGTGCGAGATCCCATAGGCTGCAAGCCCGCGATTATCGCTGAGACAGAAGATTGGGTTGCCATGTCCTCAGAATTTCGCGCGATAGCAACCTTGCCGAATGTTGCTCAGGCCAAAATTTGGGAACCTGAGCCAGCAACGATTTACAGTTGGGAGCACTAGATGGAATACGATCTTGCGACTCAAGACCTGTCCGAGGTGAATCAAGCTTTACAGAATGCTGAAGGCGGCAAGTTTTCTTTGCTGAATCCCCAAGGCAAGCACGCGCTGGCCTGTGGTTTGATGCACAAAAACCAGGTGTCTATCAAGGGTCATGCTGGCTATTACGTTGCGGGTATGAACCAGAATGCTGATATTGTCGTCGAGGGCAATGCGGGTTCTGGCTGTGCCGAAAACATGATGTCTGGCACGGTCACGGTACAGGGTGATGCCAGTCAGTATGCTGGTGCAACCGCGCATGGTGGGCTTTTGGTGATCAAGGGCAGCGCAGCAGCGCGGTGCGGTATTTCGATGAAAGGCGTGGATATTGTTGTCGGTGGCAATGTCGGGCATATGTCTGGCTTTATGGCGCAGGCGGGGCGTTTGGTGGTCTTGGGCGATGCTGGTGCAGACTTGGGCGACAGTATTTACGAGGCAAAGATTTATGTTCGTGGTACGGTCACCAGTTTAGGCGCGGACTGTATCGAAAAACCGATGCAGGATAGCCACCGCGCCGAGCTACAAGGATTACTCGATCAAGCGGGTCTGGTGGCAGAGGTCAACGACTTCAAGCGTTATGGCTCAAGCCGTAAATTGTATAATTTCAACGTCAACCATCTAGGGGAATACTGATGAATACACGGACATATCCCCGTGAAGCGGCGGCCTTTGATGCCTATACCCGTAGCGAAATTCGCCGTGCAGCAGCAACGGGCATTTACGATATTCGCGGTGGTGGCGCGAAACGTCGTGTACCGAATTTTGATGATCTGGTCTTTCTTGGTGCGTCCATGTCGCGGTATCCTTTGGAAGGCTATCGGGAGAAATGCACCACCGAAGTCATTTTGGGGTCTCGATTTGCCAAGAAACCCATTACACTGAAAACCCCGATTACCATCGCGGGTATGTCGTTTGGCTCTTTAAGCGCACAGGCCAAGGAAGCCTTGGGACGCGGCGCGAGTGCAGTGGGGACATCGACGACCACAGGCGATGGTGGCATGACGCCAGAGGAACGCGGACATTCGGAAACTTTAGTCTATCAGCTTCTGCCGAGTCGTTACGGCATGAACCCTGACGACTTGCGCAAGGCCGATGCTATTGAAATAGTGGTAGGCCAAGGTGCAAAGCCTGGTGGTGGTGGAATGCTGTTGGGGCAAAAAATCAGCGAACGGGTGGCGGGAATGCGTTGCTTGCCTGAAGGGGTTGATCAACGTTCAGCCTGTCGCCACCCTGATTGGACGGGGCCGGATGATTTAGAAATTAAAATCCGCGAACTCCGCGAAATTACGGCTTGGCAAAAGCCGATTTACGTTAAGGTGGGTGCGGCACGGCCTTTTTATGACACGACTCTGGCGGTCAAGGCTGGCGCGGATGTGGTGGTGGTTGATGGAATGCAAGGCGGCACGGCAGCAACTCAAGAGGTCTTTATTGAGCATGTCGGGATTCCTACCCTAGCTGCCGTGCGTGAGGCCGTGCGTGCTTTGCAGGAATTGGATATGCACCGTACCGTACAGCTTATTGTCTCTGGCGGTATTCGCAATGGTGCGGATGTGGCGAAGGCTTTGGCAATGGGGGCGGATGCGGTGGCCATAGGCACGGCAGCCTTGATTGCTTTGGGGGACAATGACCCTAAATGGGAAGACGAATATCAAAAGTTAGGCGCAACGGCAGGGGCGTATGATGACTGGCACGAGGGACAAGACCCCGCGGGAATCACCACCCAAGACCCCGAACTGGCGAAACGCTTTGATGCCGAATTGGGCGGCAAGAGACTGGCGAATTATCTGAATGTCTTGACCATGGAAGTCCAGACTCTGGCACGCGCGAATGGCAAAAGCCACATTCATAACCTTGAGCCAGAAGACCTTGCGGCCTTAACGGTGGAAGCCGCAGCCATGGCAGGCGTTCCATTGGCAGGCACAAGTTGGATTCCAGGGACGTAAAAGATCTATGATTATTCAGAATCGTCTGTCAGGTATGAATCTGAATATTCAAATGTCTCTTTTATGAAATACCGCGCAAGACAATGTGTGATCTCTGCTGCGTTCAATAAACGCTCAGACTCCTCAGATTCGTCAGGGTCTGAAGGCGTCTTTCGTGATCCATGAGCAGTCGCAACACGGCAGTATGTATAAATATACATGCCATGATCAACTTTTTTTATTTGTCGATACGCTTCAAACTTCTTCAAGATATCATCATTGATGGGTAGTTTTACACGAGCAAAGACGTCATTAATCCAGCACTTTGCCTTTTCTTTTGTATCATAGTGTGTCTCAAAAACGCGGTAAAAGCTCAAGAAAGCATGACTTGCTAGCCCAACCGAACGAGCATTCAGTCCATCGCGGTAATAGGCTAAGCAACGTAATAGTTTCTCGTCTGTTGGCATCGTTCGAAAGAAAAGCCAATCTGGCATCGTATGTAAACCTAATTTTTGCCTTTCCACTGGGACGGGAATTGGATTGCCAGCCCAACCATCATGTACAGATGAAGGTTGATCATCACACCAGCTCATAACGCTCAATAAACGGTTCATCAACGATTTTGCTTCGTTTATTGAGATATTCTCATTGGCGAGATCAATGCTTATTGAATATGCATTATCTTTTTTGGGTGGAAACAAAACAAGATTATGCCCGCCAAAACTTATTCTTGTGGGTTCTTTTGGCC
>JAHDDM010000012.1 GCA_020629355.1 Rhodospirillaceae bacterium | reverse complement strand
AAATGGTGCCCAGGAGAAGACTCGAACTTCCACGATGTTGCCATCACTAGCACCTGAAGCTAGCGCGTCTACCAATTCCGCCACCTGGGCAGGTGCAGCCCCTTAATGCCTCCGAAGAGCAGAACTGTCAAGCAGCTTTGCCCGTGTGATCAAAGTTTTGGTTATTTAACGGGTGTAGTGGATAAATTCGCTGCGTTGTGCCAGACGATTATACAGAGCTTGAGCCGTATGATTATTTTCCTGTGTAAGCCAATAGACTTTTGGAGTCCCTTCGGCATCGCCAATGGCGTAAACCTCTTCAATTAAAGCCCGTGCGATACCTTGACCGCGTGCAGATGAAGCAACAAATAAATCCTGTAGATAAATTGCATTCGCAACATCCCACATTTTACGGTGTGATAAAAAGTGTGTAAAGCCTGTGATTACACCATTAGTTTCCGCAACAAGGCCGCGAAATTCACCAGCCTCACCGCTGAGCATCCGCGTAAAGACGGTATCGATAATATCCTGAGATCGAGACGTTTCGTAGAAACCCAGATACTGTTCCAAAAGTACCTGCCAAGCGGCTTTATCTGCGGCTTGAACAAGACGAATATTAAGCATCTTTCTGTCTCCTAAAGCGGAATGTTACCATGTTTACGCCATGGGTTTTCAAGTTTTTTACTACTTAGGCGTTGTAGACTGCTGCTAATGCGGTCTCTGGTTGCGCTTGGTTGCAGGATATCGTCGATATAACCGCGCTCTGCGGCTTCAAATGGACTGGCAAAACGCTCGGCATAGTCATCAATATGCTGCGCCTTCAATGCAGGATCGGTTTCGCTACGGAAAATAATTTCTGCCGCACCCTTTGCACCCATCACGGCAATTTCAGCACTGCTCCAAGCGTAATTCATATCACCGCGCAAATGTTTTGAGGCCATCACATCATACGCCCCGCCATACGCCTTACGTGTGATTACGGTGATTTTCGGCACGGTGGCTTCGGCAAAAGCATAGAGCAATTTTGCGCCATGGAGAATAATGCCTTCGTGTTCCTGGTCTTTCCCTGGCAGGAAACCAGGTACATCCACCAAGGTAAGCAGAGGAATTTCAAAAGCATCACAGAACCGTACAAAACGCGCCGCCTTGCGCGAGGCCTTAATATCAAGGCAACCTGCCAGCACCATCGGTTGATTAGCCACAACCCCAACGGTTTCGCCCTCGATACGGATAAAACCCGTAAGGATATTACCCGCATAATCGGCCTTGAGCTCAGTAAAATCCGCACCATCGGCAAGATTAAGGATAATATCGCGCATATCATACGGCGCATTGGGATTTTCGGGGATCAGGGTATCCAGCTGTAGCTGGTCTCTTGCCGCAACTATATCGGCCTTGGGGGTTTTGCTTTGGTTGTTTTGTGGCAGATGGCTCACCAGCTTACGCACCGCAAGCAAGGTTTCAAGGTCATTATCAAAGGCTGCATCTGCAACGCCAGACTTTTGGGTATGCACCCGCGCGCCACCAAGGGATTTCTGGTCTATTTCCTCGCCTGTGACGGTTTTCAGCACCTGAGGCCCTGTAACAAACATATAAGAGCTACCACGTACCATATAAATAAAATCGGTAATGGCGGGTGAGTACACCGCACCGCCAGCACAAGGCCCCATGATCACGGAAATTTGTGGCACTACTCCAGAAGCCAAAACGTTGGCTTGAAAAATCTCGGCATATCCCGCCAAAGCGTCGATGCCTTCTTGAATCCGTGCACCACCAGAATCAGACAGGCCGATAATAGGTGTACCAGTACGCATTGCCATATCCATGACCTTGAGTATCTTTTTCGCATGTGCCATGGACAATGAACCGCCCAAAACCGTAAAGTCCTGCGAATAGACATGTACCGTACGTCCTGCAATACGGCCTGTTCCAGTGACCACGCCATCGCCAGGAATTTTTTTCTTTTCCATGCCAAAATTCTGACATTGATGGACAACAAGGGTATCCCACTCCTCGAAACTATTCGGGTCAAGCAGAGCCAGCAAACGCTGTCTGGCATCAAGCTTTCCCAAGCGTGGTGCGCGTCTGGCAGCACTATCATGGGCGGCATTACGGCGGCGTTCGGTTTCTTGGCGAATTGTGGAATGTTTCATGGCAGGTCATCAATTTCAGTTTGCAGGAAATCTGCTGCTAAAATACAGCTTTTGCGGACACGATCAAGCCGCATATCACCTTCTGCGTCTGCCCCCCACCGTTCGCGCTGGTAAAGGGCTTCGAGGCAAGCGGCTTTGTAGGCTGTTTCGGCATCAATATACCGTGCTGCAAGTGCGATACTGAGCATAATCGAGCCAGTGATCCCCGTAAGAAAGACCATTCCAGCAAGGCAATAAGGGTTTCTTGCCTGTAGCCATGCTTTGAGTGCCAAGCGCAAATTCTTTGGTACTGTTGCAGGTTGCAAGCCAAAGCATTTTTTAGGACAATCGCCAAATTCCATGGCTATCCATTCCAGCACAGGTTGCCAATGGGCGCGTTGCATTTGCATCAAACCAGACGGGCTTTCCTGCCAGAATAATATCGTATCTGTCGACAGATAGTCCAGAAGCTGCTGCTGGTATTTTTCGGGCTCTACGGCCGTTCCTTGCAATGCTAATCGGGCGACTTGCGTTGCGGGACGGTTGGGCTTGAGATTGAAACTATCACGCTGTGTATCTGGTTTAATCGTGGGCTTTGGCTTCCATTCAGTGGCTATGGCCTGACACCATGCCTCGGAGGGGAGCTCTATGGGCGTGTCTTCAAAGGCGAGCAATCCCTGTTCATCATGGACTTGCCATAATGCGCCAGACTGCACTATCTGTAGTATGCCTTTGGGACGGTTGCTACCTTGAAACACGGATTACGCTGCTTTCCAGTGTATGCGCAACGATTCTGGTCCGCGTACTGACAGACCGCGCTTATATGGTGGATGTTCATCAACAGACTGTATGTCTCCGAAGCGCTGGTTGAGCGTGGTGAAAATAACTTCCATATCCAAACGTGCAAGATGATTGCCAAGACAGAAATGCGTGCCACCACCAAAAGCAACATGACGATTGGGCTTGCGGGTCACATCAAAAGTATCTGGTTGTGCGAAACGCGCCGGATCACGGTTTGCTGCACCATACAACAGGCCAAAGCGTGTTCCAGCTTGGAATTTTTTGCCACCCACCTCAGTATCTTCACTGGCAAAGCGGTGAAAATACGGCAAGGGCGATTCAAAACGGAACATCTCCTGCACTGCAAGCTTGATCAATTCTGGATCATGGCGAAGCTTTTGATGTTGATCAGGGTATTTCAACAGGCAGTGCATTCCCGAACCCAAAACATCAATGGTCGAGCCGTGCCCTGCCATTAAAATCAGCATACTGGTGGCAATCAACTCGTCTTCGGTCATTTCGCCAGTATTCTTGCACTGCAATAGCTTGGTAAGCACATCATCTTGCGGCGCATTTTCGCGTAATTCTAACAGCTCAAGAAGATAAAAATAAAAATCCTTCGTCGCCTGTTCCGCAATACGCTTGTCGTTGTCGTCACAGCCAACATTAAAAAAGCGCACCACATCCTCTGACCAGACCCCTAATTGCGGGCAGTCCTCATCTGGAACACCCAAAATATGCCCAATGATATGTCCAGGGATGTGTGCTGCAAAGTCCTGGATAAAGTCAATCTCTGATCTATCCATCAAACTATCCAAAATTTGATCCACAAAAGCCTGAATGGCCTCGCGTTGTTTGCGGATCATTCCTGGGGTAAATTCACGAGAAACCAAACTGCGCAAACGATCATGCACATCGCCCTCGCTTTCCAGCATATTCCACTGCACAAACCGCTCGTGATACGGCATGTCGTGCCAATTCATCTTGCGTTGCTGCGCCTTACGCGCGTCTTCATCAAGCATTTCATCCAGCGTCCGCAACATCGTCTTGTCTAAAGCAGCGGCCTCAACGTCGGCGACTTTACTCAATAGCCAAGTGTCCTCTGGCGCGTAGTAAAACGGCTCTGGCAAGGCGCGCAAGGCAGCATAGGCAGGATAAGGGTTCTCTGCAAAAGACTCCGATAACGGGTCAAACTGTTCCACCATTAAAACTTCAGACCGCCAAGCAAAGCCTTGCCTGCTTCTTCAATCTTATTAAGGTCTTCAGAATCAAGATTCTTTTCAATCAATTCCTGCACTTTGGCGGTTTTGTCACTGCCAAGGCTTTTCTCGATTACTTTCTCGATAGCTTTTTCTTTCAGACCCGAAACACCCTGTTGAATCCTATCCTGAACCTTTTCCTGAACCGTATCTTTTATTGCATCAATATCGGTCAAGTCCTGAAGATTCCCCAATCCGTCCAACTTCAGCATCGCCGCTGGAGCCGAATAGGCATTATTGATATTGGCTGCAACTTCGTTATGGCAAACGCTCCGTTGGCGCTCTGGCAGAGGAACATCACCAGACTTTTTGGCTGTAATCAAGGCTTCCAAATCAGGATTAAATTCTGGCGCGGCAAAAGAGCCCTCAATCCCCAATGGCAGACCCATTGTAGCACCAAGCACCGAAAGTTCGTTCTGATACAGCAAGTTCATCTGCTCAGCACCCAAATTCACCCTACCGCCACCAAAGGCCAGCATGGCCTGAGACAACAGCACACCATCAAATTTGGGATCAACGCCGTTTTCTAAGGTGCTTTGGAAATCAGCGCATTTCACAATCAGCAGCCCTTCCTCAAGGATTGTTGGGGCGATAGCCGCCAAGACCTTGCTGGCCTCTTCAGGTAGATGGACATAGCCATCATACAACGAGAATTTGACATCGCCATTGTAATTCGCCGCTAATGCCCGAAGGTCTGTTCCAGATGTTGCGCCTTTCAGTTCCAGATTCAAAACACCATCAAGGCTACTCACAATGGGCGCAAATGGCTGGAACGTCGAAATCGGTGTGGTTTGCAGACGTAAATCAGTAATTATTTCAGGTGTCTTGCCGACCTTGAATCCAAAGTGTCCAGCAAGCTCTCCGCCAAGTCCCAAGGTGGCTTTGTCGATATCAATCTCTGCACCGTGATCATTGGCGACAAACTTCACTTTGACATCCTGCACAAGAACCTTACCAGCACGGAATGCACCAAGTGTAATATCAATCTTGGCATCAGCAAATTCTGGCAGGAAATTCTTTTGCAATAGAACCTCTGGCAGCGGGATATTGGGGATAACCCGTCCATCTTCCACGGCTACAGCCTGTGTAGTCTGTCCAGAAGCAGGGGTATCGTCCTCTGTTTGGGGGAGAAAATCGGCGACATCAAGCTTTGTGCCTTTTAGGTCTGCGGTCAAGGCACGGCCACGAAGGCTAAAATTGATTTGCCCGCTTAAAAGCGTGCCTTTGGCCTGTAGACGTTCCAGTATAGTCTTGAATTTACCATGATCATAAAAAGTCTGAGCTGCAATCTTAAAGGGCGCTCCGGGCAAGGGCTGTGCCAACAGCTTGGACAGAGGCTGGGTATCGGTCACATTGATCATATACTCAATGTTGACATCACCAACGACTTGACCATTTAATGAAATATCCACACCTGCAAACTGCGCATTGCCAGAAATCGCACCGTGCTCAGTAATATCGATATCCGAAGTAAAAGGATTATAGCTGTAATCACCTTGTAAGCGGATATAGCCATCACTCGAATCCACGGGTTTGCGTGCATCCAGATCAGCGATACTAAGGGTGATTGGCTGTACGTCACTAATCAGATTGATGATCACATTTTGCAACTTCAAATCTTGAACTGGTACTGTGTACTCTGCATACAGGTCATCCGCAAAGGCTGGCGCAATCAAATTGATGCTCTTGCTTGGCTGATCCAACAGTGCGGCAACTTTAGGCAGAATAAATGTACCATTTGCATCACGTTCAAAATTCAACGTAATATCTTTGCCCTCAACCTTCGAAAAGAGCAGGGGCTCGCCCCACAGAATTCCAAAACTTATATCGCCATACAGACTAAGGAAGCCTATTTCAGCCATATTGTGCGCTGAGCTACCCTTGGCGGCACGGACGTTGATATTCTCCCCTAACAACGAAAACTCTCTGCTGAGCGTAACCCGTACTGGCGAGGTGATGGTAACATCGTATCCCGTGTTTTCCTTGATGGTTTCCAACAGGAAAGAATCTTTCTCAACCTTGAAATCATAGCTCCATAGTCCGCCAATCAGGGTGGACACCCCCACCACGGGAATCAGAAACAATGTGAGCAGAACGAGTAATGACCATTTGAGAATACGCATTGTACACTATCCTTATTGAGTTTCAGCGTCAGACCATGCTGCCCAAAGCTGATGAGCCGTTGGGACAGTCAGGCCAATTTCCTTTGCTTTTGTATATAGCAAATTCGGCGGGCTTTGGAAATACTGTTGCTGAGGGGTCTCGTGAATGGCAGGAACACGCAAGGCAGCTGCATGCAGACACAGAGGGCTTGCGGTGATATAGTCACCAGGTTCAGCACCATAAAACTCATCACCTAGAATCGGACAGTCGATCAAGGCCAGATGCGCGCGTAATTGATGGGTCCGGCCACTGATGGGCGCAAGCATGACACTTGCGGCGACTTTAGGCAGGCTGTCAAACAGGATATAGTCACTTTGAGCAGGCTTGGGACGCTCACCGTCTGGACGATAGCGCAAATCGGGGCATTTCCCAAGCGGAGCATCAATGCGGCCAGATTCCAGCTCAGGTGTACCGTGGCACAGGGCAAGATAGTATTTCCGTATCTGTCGCCGTTCAAAGTATTTTGCGAGAACCTGTGCAGACTTACGGCCTCGTGCCACCAGCATCAAGCCACTGGTGTCCTTATCGAGGCGATGTACGATACGCAAATGGTCTGGCGGGTCATTGTGCATCACGGCAAGGCTCGGCAAAAGCCGATCAAGATGCCAGCGTGTCCCCGTACCACCCTGTACTGCTAAACCCTGCGGCTTGTTCAACACGATATAATCTGCTGTTACTGCCACCGTCATGGCTTCGAGCTTTTTCGCCAGTTTGGGATCAACTGTCAGTCTTTCAGAAGATATTGGCGGCGGCTGTTCAAAAAAGAACTTCGGAACATGGACAATATCGCCTTCTGCAATGCGCACGTCGCCCTTGATGCGTTTGTTGTTCAGGCGTATTTGGCGCTGCCGTAAGGCGCGTTGAATCACCCCTAAGGATACATCAGGAAATTGCTGGCGTAGATAGCGATCCAGGCGCATGGTGGCAGAATCGGCGGAAACTTCTTTGAGATCAGGCATTATCGGATATGTGCACCAAGACGAAGCCCCATGACCAGCAGCAGAATACCACCAGCAATTGAGGTCACAAGATAGAACAGGCTTACACCCCAACCACGTTCCGCAAGTTTAATCACATCGGCACTCAGGGTTGAAAAGGTTGTAAAGCCACCAAGCACTCCAGTAAACAGAAATAATTGTACCTGCTGAGGAATCCCCTTCAGGCTTAACCCCAACAAAAACCCCATGACAAAAGCCCCGAATAGGTTCACCAGCATAATTGCCCATGCCGCCTCAAGGCCGATCAATCCCGAAAAACGCACCATGCCCCAACGCAAACACGCGCCAATACCACCACCAAAAAATACCGCCAGAACACTGGTCATCATTGCATTCCTCGGCGAAGAATTTGTGCTTTTTGCTTGCTCCAGCTTCGATCACGTTCTGTCGCGCGTTTGTCCGCCTTGCTTTTGCCCTTGCCTAGACCAATTTGTAATTTCACCAGACCGCGCGCATTAAAATACAGCTTCAAGGCCAACAGAGTATAACCCTTGCGCTCAATTGCGCCCAAGAGCTTGCTTTGTTCGCGGCGGTGCAGCAATAATCCGCGCGGCCGTCTCGGCGCATGACCATGACCGTGGGCAGCATGTTTTAACTCTGGAACGTGCATATTCAAAACATGCAAAGAACCGCTTTTGACCCCAACATAGGCTTCCTTGATCGAGACCCCACCCTGACGCATGGACTTGACCTCTGAGCCCCGCAACAGCAAACCTGCCTCAAGAATATCTTCGATTTCGTAGTCGTGACGCGCCTTAGGATTTGCAGCTATGCTGCCATCGGTATTTTTGTGTGATTTTGCCATAAGAATTTCCTGATTATCGCTCACGGCAAACAGGGTCGGCTACGCCTGCACCCTGTTGCCTACGCGGGTGCGCCGCGTTGCGGCGGCTTCGCGGTCGCTCGCTGTAGTTTAGGCTGTACAGCCTAAACTACATTTGCAATAACTTTCTCCGTATCCCATACCGTCTCTATTTACGGTGAACGATAAAAAATCATAACCCCGCATGTTGCATTGCCGCATCTACGGCATCCCGCGTACTTTGCGGCGCAGGAACGCTTGGCAAGCGTACCGTATCGGTCATTTTCCCCAAGCGCGACAGGCCGTATTTTGCTGGAGCAGGAGACGAAGAATCGCCGTGGAAACAGGCGTTTGCCAATGGGAACAGCAAATCACGAATCTGTGCCGCCCGTGCAAAGTCCCCTGCCTGCCAAGCCTTATGCAATTCACTATGCAGTTTCGGCGCAATATTAGCCGTCACGGAAATAATACCATGACCGCCCTGCGCCAGAAACGCCAGTTCAGAGGAGTCTTCACCAGAGAACTGCACTGCTTGCCCTGCTGTGTTCATGTGCAATTCCAATGGGCGCACCAAGTTACCCGTTGCGTCTTTAATGCCAACAATATTTTTACTGTCCTTGATCAGTTCTGCTACAAGGTCACTACCAATCTCAACCACCGAACGCCCTGGAATATCGTACAGAAAAATCGGAATGCGCACGGCTTCATCAATCGCCAGAAAATGCGCCCGCAAACCATCGCGCGAAGGCTTGTTGTAATACGGCGTAACCACCAGAATCGAATCTGCCCCTGCCTGTTCGGCATGCTTGGACAGCGCAATCGCGGCGGCGGTATTGTTCGATCCTGTTCCTGCCATAACAGGAACACGCCCTGCTGCAACCTGCACACATTTTTCGATAACCTCACGATGCTCAGAATGTTTCAATACTGGTGACTCGCCTGTTGTCCCCATGGGAATAACACCATGGATGCCCTCTGTAATCTGCCAATCGACAAATTGCTCAAAGGCCGCATAGTCCACCGCGCCAGTATCCTGCATTGGCGTCACCAGTGCCGTGAATGCACCCCGATAACGTGATAAATCGTGTGTCATTATCTTTCTCAGAAGGTGTCTTCTGAGCCGTAAAGTTTTTGAATTGCCTTACTCTACACTGATTATGGCAATAAGCAAGTATTAGAGGGCTTTTCCTTTGCAGAGAAATTGCGTACTGTAGCGCCAACAAATAACCATTATTTTCTGAGTTGCCCCATGCCTAATGATGATCAATTAGACCTGTTTGCTGATACTCCGCCAGAACCCAAGGCGAAAAAAGCAACGAAGCCTGCTGTACAGAAACCAGCCGCAACAGAGGCGTACTCGGCTTCAGACATTGATATTCTTGAAGGTTTAGAGCCGGTACGACAAAGACCAGGGATGTATATTGGCGGCACAGACAGCCATGCCATGCATCATCTGGTGACAGAGGTTCTGGATAATTCCATGGATGAGGTCATGGCAGGTCACGCCAACCGTGTCACTGTTGAGCTTTTAAGTAGTGACCGGATTCGTATCAGCGACAATGGTCGCGGCATTCCCATAGATGAGCATCCCAAAGTCCCTGGCGTATCTGCCTTGCAGGTGATTTTAACCACGCTGCATGCAGGAGGCAAATTTGATACGCAAAACTATGACATTTCCAGCGGCCTGCACGGGGTGGGCATTTCGGTGGTGAATGCGTTATCGAAAGACTTACTTGTCGAGGTGGCACGCGGTGGGCAGCTCTATCAACAGCAATTTGCCATGGGTGCACCGCTTGGCGCGCTTGAGGCCATGGGCGCGGTGGCCAACCGCCGTGGTACAAGTGTCGAGTTCACGCCAGATGGCGGTATCTTCAGCTGTAGTGTAAAATTCGACGCACAACGCCTGTATCGTCTGGTGCGCTCGAAAGCATTTCTGTTTGCTGGTGCGGTCATGCGCTGGAAATGCCCGCCAGAAATGGCGACAGCCACTGGCGTTCCTGAAACTGAAGAAATAGTTTATGCCAACGGCCTTGCGGATTATCTTGCCTCGCGGGTGGTGGAACAGACTACCGTGATGCCTTTGGCCTTTAGCGGCAGCACAAAATCACAAACCGCGAAAGATGGCTATGTCGAATGGGCCATGAACTGGCTTGATGACGAAGATGGCCTGTTAGAAAGCTTTTGCAATACTGTCCCAACACCACAAGGCGGCAGTCATGTCACGGGATTGCGGCAAGTGGCCGTCAAGGTTATTCGTTCACTAGGCGAACGGTTGGGATTAAAGAACAGCGCAAGCCTTCAGGCTGAGGATATTATGACTGGCGCTGCCGTCATGATTTCGGTCTTTATTCCTGATCCGATGTTTCAAGGCCAGACCAAAGAAAAACTGGTGTCTCCAGCAGC
Source organism: Rhodospirillaceae bacterium (assembly GCA_020629355.1). Lineage (GTDB taxonomy): Bacteria > Pseudomonadota > Alphaproteobacteria > JABSOH01 > JABSOH01 > JABSOH01. Next base: position 2,226 of record JAHDDM010000012.1, on the reverse strand, counting down.
AGGCCGCTTGATCGAAACCGCCTTGCGTGACCGATTCGAGCAATGGCTGGTGCATCACCCCGAAGAATCACGGCAGCTGATCGAAACCATGATCGTGCGTATGACTCGCCGGCTATCGCGCAAACAGGCCAAGGCGCAACGCAAAACAGGGCTGGCGCGGACACGATTACCAGGGAAATTATCCGATTGTGCACAGAACAGCCCTGAAGGCACAGAGCTGTTCCTGGTCGAAGGTGACTCGGCGGGCGGTTCAGCAAAACAGGCCCGAAACCGCAAGACTCAGGCCGTGTTGCCTTTGCGTGGTAAAATCCTGAATGTCGCCAGTGCTTCGGTAGAAAAACTGGCGCAAAACCAAGAAATTAGCGACTTGATCCAAGCCATGGGCTGCATGCGTTCAGGAAAATTTGACATGGATCATCTTCGCTATGAACGGATCATTATTATGACTGATGCCGATATTGACGGCGCGCATATTGCGGCTCTCTTGATCACATTTTTCTATCAGCAAATGCCTCAGCTGATTGATGACGGTCATCTGTTTTTGGCTGTGCCGCCTCTGTATCGGCTATCTCATGGTGGCACAGTGGTCTATGCCCGCGATGATGCCCATCGTCTTGAACTGCTGAAAAGTGCTTTTAAGCCCAATGCCAAACCCGATATTAGCCGCTTTAAGGGATTAGGCGAAATGCCGCCAATGCAGCTTCGGGAAACCACCATGGCACCAGAGGGAAGGCAGATTATCCGCCTAAGCTTGCCAGAGGCCATGCGCACGGATACGGCAAAAATTGTCGATATTTTGATGGGCAAGAAACCAGAGCTCCGCTTGAACTTTATCCAAGAACGCGCCCATATCTTCGATATGGCTGAACTGGATATTTAACAAAATATTCAATTAGTTACGGCGGAGATTCTGATACTTGTTCAACGCCTGCTGCATGGCAGCGGCAATGGTCAAATTACCAGTATTGTTTGCGCCGTGATAATGCTTGCCTAGCTGTTGTGGTTGTAATGCCTGTTGGCGCACAGCAGAGGTGCTTTCGGCAACTTGCATTACAGCAGGGGTGTTATTTGACGGCACATCGAACAGGCTTGGTGCGGGAGCTTGGGTAGGCGCTCCTGCATTATTCAACGCGGCGCGTGTAATATCAGCATTCTGATTATACAGCGCGGCAACTTTATCGCCAATTTTCAGTGAAATTTCGCGTTGGCTAACCGCATCCATCTGATGGCTAATACTGGCAGAACTATTCAGCGCAATTCCAAGCTGGCGATTCTTTGCTGTTACGGCGCGAAGCTGTGCTGCGCCGTCATTGTTCATGTTCAACATCTCAAGGCCAAGACTATCGGTCTCTGCTGTACCAGAAGCCAAGCGCGATAGCTGTGCCGCAGCATCTGGGGTAAGCTGCACCACACTTTGTGGATTGTAGGCAACAGACTTGGCCATGGCCTGAGCTTCCTTGGCTTCTGATAGCGCTTCTGGCAGCGCTTCTGGCAGCGCTTCTGGCAGCATGGCAACCTGTACTGGAGCTGTCTCGGCCTGTGGAATATTTCTATTCAGAGTCTGAGCAAAAGCAGAGGCTGTTTGCGCGTACAGTTCTTTTGAATCCTGAGATGCACCCTGTGACTGTATAGGCACTTGCGGCACGGTATCCGTGACGGCGGCAATTTCTGCCGCTTCGTCACTGGCAAAGGGATTATACAGATAATGCGCGATAGAATACTCTTCACGAATAGTCGCCTCAAGGTCTGGCGCAACCGCCGCCAAGACATGATCGCCAACGGGCTTGCCACTGGCGTAATCCACCGCAGCACTGCCGACACCCATGGCAATACCCACAGGCCCTGTAACCGCACCAAACAACACGTTCCCTGCCATACGGACTTCCTGGCGAATTTCATCACCCGTAATCGCGCGATAAATATTCGAGACTACTGGAATATGCTGCAAGGGATTGATCATGTCGATAAAATCAAGGAAAGTATAGTCCGCACTGGCATTTTGTGCCACGGTCTCTTGCTTTGGCTTTGTCGTGCTTTCACTATGTGCGATAAGCTTTTCGTCCATGACAGCAATCAAGTCCGCAAATTGCGGCTTGGCAGCCTGCTTGGTAAGCGGCAAAATACCTTGCGCCTTTGCAGGTTGCGCTGCCTTTACAAACGGGTTGACATATGCCCCCGAAAGAATAGTTGAAGCCTGTGTATTCGCCATAATCGTCTAATTGATAA
>JAHDDM010000011.1:3313-13458 GCA_020629355.1 Rhodospirillaceae bacterium | reverse complement strand
TGGTGCTTTCGGATATGGCGGCGGCAATGTCTGGTCATGCCAAGACCGATCAGGTGAACGTGGCGATTTTAGCCGAAACCGCGTGGGATATCGCCGAGGTCATTTTGGCACAAGGTGGACATTTTGCCTGTAAGGTTTTTGCTGGCGGAGCGGGGCAGGAATTGCTGCAACGATTAAAAATCCATTTCACGCGCGTTAAGCACGTCAAGCCCGCTGCCAGCCGCAAGGAATCGCGCGAAATGTATCTGGTGGCAACCGAGCGTAAGACCAGACCAACTCTGGAAATAGACTGATGCCCATGCCAGCGCCACCAAAGATGTGTTATGCTTTCGATGATGTCCTCATCGAACCAGGTTACAGTGAGAAAATGGGCAGTGCGCTTGATCTTACAACCCAGCTTACGGCGCATATTGGGCTGAATATTCCGATACTGTCTTCGGCAATGGATACCGTGACCGAAAGCCGTCTGGCGATTGCTCTGGCGCAACAGGGCGGGATGGGCGTTATCCATAAGAACATGACTCCAGAGCAACAGGCCGTCGAGGTCAGCCGCGTAAAGCGTTACGAATCTGGTATGGTGATTGATCCGATCACCATGAACCCACAAAGTACTCTTGCGGATGTACTAGAGATTATGGCGCGCCATGGCGTGAGCGGCATTCCAATTGTCGATCCCAAAACCCGAAAGCTGTTCGGTATTGTCACCAATCGCGATGTGCGTTTTGCCCGCGATCCCAAGCAACCGATTGCCGAATTGATGACGGCAAAGAACCTCGTGACAGTCCAGCAAGACTGTCCTCAGGAACATGCGATTGAATTGCTGCATAAACATCGAATTGAAAAACTATTGGTGGTGGATGATGACAATCGTTGCGTTGGCCTGATTACCGTCACGGATATCGAGAAATCGCGCACCTATCCACAATCGAACAAAGATTCTCAAGGCCGCTTGCGCGTGGCGGCAGCGGTGAGTACGGGTACAAACGAATTTGACCGCGCAAAGGCTCTGATTGCGGCTGGCGTTGATGTGCTGGTGCTGGATACCGCGCATGGGCATTCACAAAAGGTTCTGCAACAGATAGCACGGGTGCGCAAAGCCTATCCCAATATGCAGATTATCGGCGGTAATGTCGCGACTTATGGCGGCGCAAAAGCCTTGATTGAGGCTGGTGTCGATGCTGTAAAAATCGGTATTGGACCAGGTTCTATTTGCACTACCCGTATTGTTGCTGGTATCGGTGTGCCACAACTATCGGCTATTTGGGAAGCCAGTGCTGCCTGTAAGGAATGTCATATTCCGTGCATTGCGGACGGAGGCATTCGGTACTCTGGCGATATGGTCAAGGCTCTTGCGGCGGGGGCGGATAGCGTGATGTTGGGCTCACTGTTCGCAGGGACACAAGAAGCACCAGGCGAGGTGATTATCCAGCAAGGCCGAAGCTATAAAAGCTATCGCGGCATGGGTTCTGAGGCTGCAATGGCGCGTGGTTCCGCAGACCGATATTTTCAGGAGGATATTATCCAGCAGCAGAAATTTGTCCCCGAAGGAGTCGAAGGCCGCGTACCATTCAAGGGATTGCTGAAAGATATGATTCACCAGCTTACGGGAGGACTGCGTGCGGGTATGGGCTATATCGGGGCAGAGAACCTAGCGGAACTACAGCAAAAGGCGGTCTTTCGCCAGATAAGCACCGCAGGAATGCGCGAAAGCCATGTCCATGACTTGACCATGACGAGCGAACCCCCGAATTACAAGCCTTTGTAGTTAAAGGCATATAGCACAGGCTATATCTGTCATGAAAAATTCTCTTATTTTGAGTATAATTCAAACATATTGCGCGGGTCGCGAATAGTCGTATCTTCACGTCTTATTTCAGTAAAGCCTAAATATTTGTAAAAGCCTAATGCTTTCGGGTGATCCATCGTACAGGTGTTGACGGTTGCTCGTGTCGGTTTGCTTGGGTGATGCCAGATATGCGCCAGCATTTGGCGCATCAACGCGCCACCAAGGCCGCTTTGTTCATAGCCAGATACCAGACCAAAATAAGCAATATTGCAGGTTTCTGGTGCGGAATTTGTCGTAATTTCGCAAAAGCCTATCGCTGTACCAGCGTGGAATAAAGCATAGAGTTCGGTGGTTGAATCAAAGAGTATTGCGCTCAATTCCTGATCCGAAAGCACAAGTCGCTGCCACCACAGATAGGGCTGTCCAACACGAATATACAGATCACGATACCCCGTTATATTGGGCTGCCAGTGTTGCAAGACTATCTGGTCTTTCAGGCAATAGGGTAAAGGCTCTGGTGTAGCAGGACTGTCAGGGCGAGATTGCTCCAGGAATGTGACTGTTAAAGATAAGTACGTATCCATCTTATAGGCCGTATTCTATTGGGGTCTCTGGACAGGAACCCCATTCGGCCCACGAGCCATCATAGACGCGGCCTTGATAGCCGAGCATCTCGCCAACAAACAATATGGCGGCGGCGGTAATGCCAGAGCCGCAACTGTAGGTCAAGGTCTTGTCTTTGGGGACATTTGAATAGAGCGCTTCAAGTTCTGCTTTGGGTTTCAGCATCCCTGTTGCAGGGTCTGTCAAGTCCTGATAGCAAACATTCAGCGCATTAGGCATATGACCTGCACGCATCCCCGCGCGGGGTTCGGCGGCTGAACCAACAAAGCGAATCGCTGGACGGGCATCAACAATCGCGGCCTCTGGATCATCGATAGCCGTATACACATCTTCTTTGGTTGCGTACAGATCAGGGTTGAATTCCGCGTGATACAGGCTTGGTGTTATAGCGGTGTGGTTTGTGGTTTCTAGTGGCAAGCCGAGCTGTGTCCAGCGTTTCATGCCGCCGTTCAGAATCAAGACCTGCTTATGGCCGAATACTCGGAACATCCACCAGACTCTAGCCGCACTGAACAGGCCAAAACGGTCATAGCAGATCACGGTAGAGTCATTGCGCACACCCAATGCACCGACGGCGGCGGCAAACTGTGCTGCATTCGGTACCATATGCGGCAAGGGATTATCGTGATCAGCAATCGCTTCAATATCAAAGAATCGTGTACCAGGAAGAGACTGGCCTTGATATTGCGAGAGAGAGTCTGTCATCCCTGGTAAGGAAAATCCTGCCTCAAGAATGATGATATTCTGGTCATCAAGCCGTGTTGCCAGAACTTCGGCTTCGATGGTATATTCAGCACTAGGCATGGTGGGTATCCCGTCTTAGTATTGTCACAGTAAAGTGATAAAATAGTAAACAATAACTCTTTGCATCACAAGGTGAGGTTTCATGTTCCGCTTTTACTTTTTTGGACTATTGTTTGCGACAGGCATGTCTGGTCTTGCCTACGCTGAAAGTTCGGTATTCAGAAGCACCAAAGCAATCCGCGATATACCTGTGATGCGGAAAAATATTGTCGAACGATACGATCCTGCTCTGTGTGCCAGATATTTGAGTCTAGAACCGAATAGCAATCACCATCGTTTCCAGCCCGGTGTCGGCAGTAATGGCCAGAAGATTAAAACGGCGGATTTGGATTTTGTCGATATTCTAGGCGATAGCACCGAGATGATGTTTCAGCCTAGCCCTGCCACCCAGAGCAAAACGAGTAAAACCATCACAACGAATAGTGAAAGCACCAACACCAAAACTCACTCAACGGACAGTGATAGCACCACCACCAACACAAGCACTAAGGCTGCCGTGCCTGATAGCGAGACGACAGAAGACGGCGTAACCACTACGATCAAAACTACTACAGAAGATGGCATACCGACGACGACTGAAACCAAGACGAAGAAAAATGATGCTGGTGACACCGAGACTATTTCCACCATCAAAACCAGTACAAAGGACGGCGTGACCACGACCCAAGCCACTACAGAAGATGGTGTCACCACCACTGCTGAGACGCTCAGCAATCAAAGAGCCACGACCAAAATGACAGAAACGCTCAACAATCAAAACGTGACGACGATAGCTGAGACCATCCGCAGCCAGAACGCTGCTTCGGTTGCCTCAGCAACCCCTATTGCGGTGAGCATTGATCATAAAAGTGGCCTATTACGGATCAATGGTAAAATTGCCAGCGAATTTGAGAAACGCCAATTGCAGGAATCCTGTCGGAGTGCTATCCAGCGATAACGCCAACCTACGACAGAGTACTCACCATGCAGCCGAAACTTGTCCGTCTTAGTCAATATTTCCTGCCAGCTTTACGCGAAGCTCCAGCAGAGGCACAGATTGTCTCGCATCAGTTGATGTTGCGTGCGGGGATGATTAAACAATCCGCAGCGGGAATTTATTCGTGGCTGCCGTTGGGCTTTCGGGTGTTGAAGAAAATCGAGCAGGTGGTGCGTGAGGAACAGGATCGGATTGGTGCGGTAGAGCTGTTGATGCCCACGATACAATCGGCAGACCTCTGGCATAAGTCTGGGCGTTATGATGATTATGGCAAGGAGATGTTGCGAATCAAGGACCGCCATGATCGTGATATGCTGTATGGCCCCACCAACGAGGAATTGATCACGGAGATATTCCGTACTGGTGCGAAAAGCTATCGTGATGTGCCGAAGCTTTTGTACCATATCCAGTGGAAATTCCGTGATGAGGTTAGACCGCGTTTTGGCGTGATGCGGGGACGAGAATTTTACATGAAAGATGCCTATAGTTTTGATTCTAGTCGTGAAAATGCTTTAGATTCCTATAATAAATTTTTTGTGGCCTATTTGCGTACCTTTGCGCGGATGGGGTTAAAGTCGATTCCGATGCGGGCGGAAACGGGTCCTATCGGCGGGGATAATTCCCATGAATTTATTATTCTGGCAGAAACGGGTGAAAGCCAAGTCTTTTGCCACCGCTCCTACCTTGAGCGAGATGGTCTGGATGTCATGGATGACAGTAGCGAGGCACGTGCCAATGCAGTGCAGGACTGGACGAGCGACTATGCCGCCACCGAAGACGAGCATGACGCGGAAGCCTTTGCCGCGATTCCAGAGACGGATCGGGTGTCGACTCGGGGTATTGAAATAGGCCATATTTTCTATTTTGGCACAAAATATTCCGAAAAACTCGAGGCCAATATTATCGATGAAACGGGTGCGACAGTGCCGGTGCATATGGGGTCTTATGGCGTTGGGGTTTCGCGCTTAATGGGGGCGATTATCGAGGCCAGCCATGATGATAAAGGCATTATTTGGCCTGCGGCGATTGCGCCGTTTCAGCTGGGTATTGTGAACGTTAAGCCTGCCGATACGGCAAGCTCTGCAACAGCAGAGCAGCTGATTGAGGCAGCAACCAATGCGGGCATGGAAGTTTTGTACGATGATCGTGATCAACGGGCAGGGGTGAAATTTGCCGAAATGGAACTGTTGGGGATTCCGTGGCGGGTGGTAATATCGCCAAAAGCTCTTGAGGCGGGAAGTTTTGAGGTGACCGAACGTAAAGGCGGACAGACCCGTCATATGGCTCTGGATGATATTGTGCCTTTTCTTTGCGAGCAGCAATGAGATTAGCACTTCTGATTGCAGGCCGTTATCTCCGCGCCCGTAAGGGTGATGGTTTTGTTTCGGTATTGGTCTGGTTTTCCTTGATTGGAATCACCTTAGGGGTAGCGACTTTGATCATTGTGATGTCGGTGATGAATGGCTTTCGGCATGATCTGCAAACCCGTATCCTTGGTTTGAATGGTCATTTAAGCGTCGAGTCCGCCAGTGGAATCACGGACTATACGCAACTCAGCAAAGAGCTTATGGCACATCCCGCTGTTCTGCGGGTTGCGCCGATGATTGATCAACAGGTTTTAGTCGTCGGCAATAATCGTGTCACGGGCGCAATGGCGCGCGGACTATTGGCGGAAGGTCTGACGGAGAACCCTTTGATCAGCCAAGCCTTATCGACGTCGTTAGAGGACTTCGATGCCAGCAGTGATGTCCTTATTGGCGAGCGGATGTCATGGAATCTTGGCCTGTTGGCTGGCGACAACATCACCTTGATGGCTCCGCAAGCCAACCGCACCGCCTTTGGCAGTAGTCCTAGACGCAAAACCTATCGTATCGGTGGGACATTCAAGGTCGGCATGTCCGAATATGACAGCAGCTATCTGTTTATGCCTTTGGCGCAAGCCCAAAAATTATTCCGCATGCCAGAGCTGGCTCTGAAGCTGGAATTAACCCTGCACGAGCCAGACAACGCGCCAGCAATCGCCAGAGCCATTGCGCCGATTGTCTCTGCGACAGCACCCGATGCGCGGCTGAACCCGTGGCAATTCCGTCATGCCAGCTTCTTTCAGGCACTGAAAGTTGAGCGTAATGTCATGTTTATTATCTTATCGCTGGTGGTGATGATCGCGGCCTTTAACATTATTATTTCCCAAGTGATGATGGTGCGGGACAAGGCGGGTTCTATTGCGATATTACGCGCGGTTGGCGCATCACGGCGCTTGATGATGGCGGTGTTTTTCTGCACGGGCGCATTGATCGGCGGGATAGGCACGGCTCTTGGGGTCGGAATTGGGATTGCCTTCGCGCTAAATATCGAGGACATCCGCACTGTGCTGGAATGGCTGCTCGAAACCGAAGTATTCTCGGCGGAGATTTATTATCTCTCGACTTTGCCCTCGCGCCTGGAAACAAACGACATGATCAGTATTATCAGTCTCGCCTTGGGACTAACCTTCTGTGCCAGTCTGTATGCGGCTTGGCAAGCCGTGCGTCTTGACCCTGTTCAGGTATTGCGTCATGCCCGATAATGTCCTTCAGCTGGAAAATATCAGCCATATCTATACTGGCGGGGTGCAGATACTGGATGCAACCTCTGCCAGTATCAACAGTGGTGAATTAGTCGCGCTGGTGGGTTCGAGCGGACTCGGCAAATCTACCCTGCTGCATATTGCGGGATTGATGGAAACCCCTAGTGATGGGCAGGTGCGTATTCTTGGCAGAACCGCCAAAACGGATCAGGAGCGCACGACAATACGCTTGCATCATCTAGGCTTTGTCTTCCAGTTTCATCATCTGTTGCCCGAATTTACCGCGCTTGAGAATACCACCCTGATCGGCCGTATCGGGGGTCTTAGCCACAAAAAAGCCCAAGCACGCGCCACAGAGCTATTGGATCGTGTCGGGCTTTCGCACCGTCTGCATCATGCTCCAGCAACACTTTCTGGCGGGGAATGCCAGCGTGTCGCCATTGCGCGCGCCTTGATGAATGCACCAGAGCTTCTATTGCTGGATGAACCTACGGGTAATCTTGATGCCGATACCGCACAGGAAGTCTTTAGCCTGATTGAACAGCTTGTGGCTCAAGAGGAACTCGCCTGCCTGTATGTCACCCACAATCCTGAACAGGCCGCCAAGGCCACACGCCGCTTGACTATCCGCGATAAGAAGCTTGTTGCCAATGTCTGAAGAGGCCGCAAACGACGAAATTCCTGTTGAAGGATATGCCGACTTTGTGCATTTGCGCACCCGTTCTGCCTATTCCCTGCTCGATGGGATGTTGCACCCGCCACAGATGGTTGCATGGGCCAAAAAACAACGGATGCCCGCCATTGCCCTCGCCGATGATCAGAATCTTTTTGGTGTGGTGGAATTTGCCCTTGCTGCAAATGCTGCGGGCGTTCAGCCCTTAATAGCCGCTGCCGTCAACGTTACCTCGGCGGCAACAGCATTGCCTGATGATCGTTCTCGCACCGTGGTGCTGATTGCGCAAAATGCCACAGGTTACGCCAATCTGAACCGCATCATCACACAGCTTTATATGCCTATTGATGGCTCGATTGATGAGAATTATCAACAGATGAATCTCGATTTTTCGGGTCTTGCGGAACATAACGAAGGGCTGATTTTACTCACAGGCGGCCTTGGTGCGCCTTTGGCTGAGATGGTGCTGAATGCCCAACAGGAAGCAGCAGAATACTGGCTTGATAACGCCCGTGAGGTCTTTGGTGATCGCCTGTTCCTTGAGGTGCAACGTCACGGTCTTGCGCATGAAGATGCTGCCCATGAAATACTGATCAACATGGCAGACAGGCGGCAAATTCCTCTGGTTGCGACAAATGATTGCCGCTTTCCCAACCGTGACCAGCAACGTTATCACGATGCCTTACGAGCTGTGGCACGCGGCGAAAAGGTTAATCAATCCGAAGCGCGTTTATGTCTGAATGACAGCTACTATTTCCGTGATGTCGCCGAAATGCAGAGCCTGTTTGTGGATCTGCCCGATGCACTAAGCAATACTCTGCATGTGGCGCGGATGTGTCAATTTACCCTGGAAGACCAATCACAAAAGCCGAAACTGCCCAGTATTGCATTGCCTGATAATCTCAATGCCGATGATTTTCTGCGTAAAGAGACCCAAAGAGGTCTGGAATATCGCCTGAAAATCAAAAATATTCTGCCTGATTCTGATGGTGCAAAGCCCTATCTTGAGCGGATGGATCACGAGCTTGAAATTATCAAAAATTCAGGCTTTGCCGGTTATTTTCTGATTGTGCAGGATTTCATCGACTGGTCACGCCAAAATGGTGTTCCCGTTGGTCCTGGGCGCGGTTCTGGAGTGGGCTCGCTGGTGGCGTGGGCGTTGCAAATTACCGCGCTTGATCCGTTGGAATTATCGCTACTGTTCGAACGTTTCTTAAATTCAGAGCGTATCAGCGTGCCAGACTTTGATATTGATTTCTGTACTGAAAAACGTGATCTGGTGATCGACTATGTCCGCGATAAATACGGCGAGGATCATGTCGCACAGATTATCACGTTCGGTAAGCTGAAAAGCCGTGCTGCAATTCGTGATATTGGGCGCGTCTTAGGCATGCCCTATCCCGTGAGTGATCGGGTTTGCAAAATGCTGCCCAAAGAGGATTTAAGCAACCCGAAAAGTCTGGCCGAATTGGGGGCAGAAGAACTGGCTTTGCAAAAGTTGATGCAGGATGATCAAGAAGTCGCGGTGCTGTGGGATTACGCCACGGTACTAGAGGGGGCGTATCGCCATGCCTCGACCCATGCCGCAGGGGTGGTCATTTCGGGCACTTCGCTCTTTGGCGAGGTAGCGCTGTATTATGACCCCAAGAACAATCTGAAAGCCACGCAACTGAACATGAAGGCCGCTGAAAAGGCTGGACTGGTGAAGTTTGATTTTCTTGGCCTCAGCACCATAACCATTATGACGGCCTGTGCTGATGATGTGCAGAGACTCTATGGTCAAAAGATTGATTTTGATACCTTGCCACTGGATGATGAAAAGGTCTACAGTTTGATTAGCCAAGGCCATACCGATGGCATATTCCAGCTGGAATCGCCTGGAATGCGGCGGGTTGCGGTGCAGCTCAAGCCAGACTGCTTTACCGATGTCATTGCGATGATTGCGCTGTTTCGCCCCGGTCCAATGGAGCATATCCCGCGCTTTATCCGTTGCAAGCACGGCAAGGAAGAGATTACCTATCTGCATCCTCTGCTGGAGGAGAATTTGCGCGAAACTTACGGTGTTGCGGTCTATCAGGAACAGATTATGCAGATGACCCAAACTCTTGCTGGCTTTAGCCTTGGCAAGGCTGACGAGGTGCGGCGTGCCATGGGTAAAAAGGATGATGCACGACTTGCAGCCATGACCGAGGAATTTGTCGATGCTGCCCATGAATTACACGCCATTCCCAAGAAAGACGGCGCCAAGATTTTCAAGACCATTCGTGCTTTTGCCGCCTATGGTTTCAACAAGTCGCACTCGGCAGCCTACGGTCTGGTGGCCTATTGGACGGGCTGGCTAAAAGTCCATTACGGCGACTGTTTGCTGAATGCCATGTTGAATAATGCCCTGCAAAGTCCGAACAGTATTGCGCAGTATATTATTGATGCGCGCCGGATGGGATTAGCTATTCTGCCACCAGACATTAACCTATCCGAACCTCTATTTTTCCTCGAGAAAAAACAGACCATTCGCTATGGCCTAAGCGCTATTCGCGGTGTTGGAATTCCAATTATGCAAGCCATTATCAAAGAGCGCACTGATCATGGCGCGTTTCGTGATCTTGGTGATTTTGCCCTACGCACCAGAGATATAGGTCTGAACAAACGTATTCTTAGTGCCTTGATTTGTGCTGGTGCTATGGACAGCATCATTCCGAACCGTAAAACCGCCTAT
>JAHDDM010000011.1:0-3303 GCA_020629355.1 Rhodospirillaceae bacterium | reverse complement strand
GTATTATGCCATTGATTGATTATGCCCGTCACTGCCGCGAGATTCCCCAAGGCGAGGGCATGTTGTTCACACCAGAATTTCCACCCGCGCCAAATTTAGCTGATCGCGGGGAATGGGGCGGAGACATTCTGCTTCAGCACGAATATCAAGCCATGGGACTGCACTTTTCCAGCCACCCGCTTAATCTGTATCGCCAGCATATCCGCGACTTCGGTGTCATGGCTTACGATGAATTAGGCGATTTGATTGACGGGCGCGGTGCGGTGCGTATTGCAGGGCATGTCTATGATACTATCTTGACCAAAACCCGTCCGCAACCGAACAGGAATGCAAAGAAAAAAGACGATAAAAAAGATGAACAAAAAGACGACAAAAAGGACGAAAGTTCCGAGCTGCAACCGCTCTATATCCTGAAGATGTCCGATGCAACACAGCGTTTCAGTGTTAGTATCGAAGGCTCGGAATTGATTGAGCAGGTACAGGCTTTACTGGCAGAGGAAACTTTGCTGGTCATTGATGGTTGGGCACGGTGGTCTCAGGTACATTGGCATATCAATGGAACTTTTGTCCGGGCTTTGCGCAATGCGACACCAAATTTCGAAGAATTCTTCAGTATCCGCATCAACGACAGACAGCAGGTTGCACCCGTTAAGGCACTGCTTGATGCTACTGAAAGCGAAAACGGTGCAGAGGTTGAACTGATCATTCCTACCGAACAGGGCAATGCCACCATGCGCCTGAGGACGCGCCACCATATTACACTAGAGCAACGCCGCACAATCGCCGCGATACCTGATGTTCAGCTATGGGCAAAGCCGAAAGACTATGCCGCAGATTTACTGTTTGATCCTGATAGGTTTTAGAAAATAAAGAAAGAAAAATTATGCGCTATATTTTTTCATCGCTCACGGCAATAATGCTTTGCATTATGCCTACGCGGGTGCACCGCATTCGCGGTGGCGGGCGGTCGCCCTTGCCAGAACCGCCGCACTTAGCGCGGCTTGGTTCTGGTTCATAATGAAGAAAAACATCTGCCGAAAGCCATAAACAAAGGAAACAAAATTATGCGCTATATCTTACCTTTCGTGTTTCTGTTGCTGAACCCTATAACCGCTTGGGGCTTTAGTGCCACCGAGACCCAAAATATCAAAGAGCTGGTTCTGGAAACCTTGCGCGAAAATCCTGAAATCCTGATAGAACTCAGTACCTTGCTGAAAGAAAAACAGGCTCAGCAACGTGCCGAAACCGTCAAGAAAACGATTGCTGTCTATAGTTCAGCCTTGTTCCATGATGATAATGCACCTACCTCAGGCAATCCAGATGGGGACATAACGATTGTTGAGTTCTTCGATTATAACTGTGGTTACTGCAAAAAAGCGGCGGGCGAGATAAGGCAATTGCTGGCGACAGACACCAATATCAAGATGATCTATCGCGAATGGCCAGTCCTGTCTGAAGGCTCGGTATTTGGCGCAAAAGCTGCTTTAGCAGCACGAAAACAAGGCATGTATGCCGAATTGCATCAAGCTTTGATGAGCGCGCCACGGGTTGATGAAATCAGTACTCTTGCAGTGGCAGAGAAACTTGGATTGGATGTGGGGCAATTACAAAAGGATATGCAGGCATCAGAAGTCGAGCAACATATCAATACTTCGAGGGTTCTAGCACAGGCGTTTGGCTTTACAGGTACGCCCTCGATGGTTATTGGCAATGATGTTGCTCTTGGCTTTCTGCCTTTCGCGGCATTGCAGGAACGGGTTAAAGCTGCACGGAAAAGAGATAAATAATTATACCTGATCCAGTGGGATGCCACCATGAGGTTTCATTACCTCCATGGATAGGGCGCTGGTGACGTTGAAAATCTCGACTCGACTGACCAGACGCTGATAGAACACATCAAAGGCATGCGCATCTGCAACATAGACCTTAAGGATATAGTCGATGTCTCCTGCCAGACGGTGCGCCTCGACAATCTCTGGTAAATCAGCAATGGCGTGTGTAAAGCGGTTCAACCACTCGCTGGCATGAGCAGAGGTCCGTACCAACACAAAAAAACAACTGCCCAAACCAAGTTTTTCAGGGTCAAGGTCTGCGGCGATTTTGCGAATGACTCCATTGGCTTTCATCTTACGAATCCGATTCCAAACAGGTGTTCGTGACGAGCCAACCCGCTGGGCAATTTCATCCAAAGAGACCTCGCCATCGACTTGCAGTATCTGCAAAATCTTCTTGTCCAGACGATCAATTTTTTTCACCATGAGAACCTCTGTGTAGTTTTTTATTGCAAAATAAAATATTGTCCCAAACAAGACATTAAAAAACGGAATATTTACAGAATATTTGCAGATAATATGCAATCTATAGAAAATAATTCTCTATGGAGATACCATGCCCAAGCCCTTTCGTCCACAAATTCTCTCTGGAAATCTGCTGAAAAGCGGAGATGTTGTGTATCGCAATGCTGAAGGCGCATTTATGGCCGATTTCCGCTCTGCTGCCATTGCCCATGACCCTGAGACCGCACAGGAATGGCTCGCTGAGGCAGAGGATGCGAGCGATACTTTAATTAGCGCGTATCTCATTGCGGTGGATATTGAAAGCGGTATTCCTGCGCCAAGGCATTATCGTGACAGAATTCGGATTCTTGGCCCGACTTTTGAGCATCACGGCACGCTGAGCGAACAGTGGCAGGCGATTAACTCCTGATAAAATTGGATATTTCTATGTATAGATATGATGAATTTGATCACAGTTTTGTCCGCAATCGCGTGAAGCGGTTTCGCGATCAAGTCGCCCGTAGGTTAGATGGTGCGTTATCCGAAGAGGAATTCCGTCCGCTACGATTGCAGAATGGCCTGTATTTGCAATTACACGCCTATATGTTGCGGGTTGCGATTCCTTACGGCACTTTTGATGCTCGTCAAATGCGGCAATTAGCCCATATTGCCGAAAAGTGGGATCGCGGCTTTGGGCATTTCACCACGCGGCAGAATATTCAATTCAACTGGCCGAAATTACTGGACGTGCCAGATATTCTTGATGCGTTAGCGGATGTGGAAATGCATGCGATTCAAACCTCTGGCAACTGTATCCGTAATGTTACTGCCGATCATCTTGCGGGGGCAGCAGCAGATGAATTGCTGGATCCACGCCCCTATGCCGAAGCCTTGCGGCAATATTCCTCAGGACACCCTGAATTTGCGTTTTTACCGCGCAAATTCAAAATTGCCCTGACAGGCGCGCTCAATGACCGTGCGGTCACCAAGTCGCATGATATTGGCTTGCGTATGCTACAGGCTGATG
>JAHDDM010000010.1 GCA_020629355.1 Rhodospirillaceae bacterium | reverse complement strand
ATTGGTGCTGTCCATATTCGCCCCCGCGTCAATGAGGTTTTCAATAATGCTGATGTGTCCTTGTGTTGCAGCGTAATGTAATGCAGTGTTACCGACATCATCCGTGGCCTCAAGCAAAGCATCTTTTGTGATCAGGTAATCGAGAATCTCACGATTGCCGATCATTGCTGCGGTGATCAATGCCGTGCGGCCTTGACGACCACGGTCTTGGTAACGAAGACGGTTTCTCTGCCATAGCTTTTGCAGGGCTTCAAGGTCTTGGTCCAATACGGCCTCAATCACCGGAGGTTCAGCACCAAGAACACGGTTCTCATAGCCCTCAAACCCGTTCAGCTGAGCTTGCACCATGCCAGAATACAGGCCAAACCACAGAACAGTAATTGCTAAAGCCCAAAAACGCATGAGGATTTACCCCTGTACGGCGGTGTCATTATCCGAGGTTGCTGTAGCCTTTTTGCGTCGTGTTGCAGGCTTTTTCGGCTTTTTGGATTTCTTGGGCGGTTCTGCCTTATCAATACTCTCGCCTTTCAACAGGGCATCAATATCCTCGCCAGAAAGGGTTTCATATTCCAGCAAACCCTTAGCGATAATATGCAGTTCGTCCTCGTGTTCGTTGAGAATATTCCAGCAATCCTTCGTGGCCTTATCGACTAAGGCGCGTACTTCCTCGTCGATGAGCCTCGCAGTGTCGTTCGAGATGCTGGTCTGGCGTGCGACAGAGTGTCCTAAGAATACCTCGTCCTGATTTTCTTGGTAACGCAGAGGACCAAGCTTGTCACTCATGCCCCATTCAGTGACCATCCGCCTTGAAAGCGAGGTGATCATTTGAATATCGCTGGATGCACCAGTAGTAATTTTTTCAGCCCCGAAGATTTTCTCCTCAGCGATACGGCCGCCCATACCCACCACCAGATTGGCTTCAAGCTTATCGCGCGCGATGGAAATCTCGTCACGTTCTGGCAGACGCATGACCATTCCTAAAGCCCGTCCACGCGGAATGATGGTGGCCTTATGAATCGGATCAGAGGCGGGAGAATATACCGTGGCCAAGGCATGGCCAGCTTCGTGATAGGCAGTGAGTTTTTTCTCGTCCTCGCTCATCACCATCGAGCGGCGTTCTGCGCCCATCATCACTTTGTCTTTGGCGTCTTCCAGCTCGCGCATCGAGACCGCACGGCGATTACGGCGTGCCGCAATCAATGCGGCCTCGTTGATGAGATTCGCCAAATCTGCACCAGAAAACCCTGGAGTTCCCCGTGCGATGGTACGAACATCAACATCTGGCGTGGTCGGCACGTCCTTAATATGGACTTTGAGGATTTTTTCGCGACCCAAAATATCAGGATTCGGCACGACGACTTGGCGATCAAAACGCCCAGGGCGCAGAAGCGCTGGATCAAGAACATCGGGTCGGTTGGTTGCGGCAATAAGAATCACGCCTTCGTTGCTTTCAAAACCATCCATCTCGACAAGAAGCTGGTTTAGGGTCTGTTCACGTTCATCATTACCGCCGCCTAATCCTGCACCACGATGACGGCCTACAGCGTCAATTTCGTCGATGAAAATAATACAGGGTGCGTTTTTCTTGCCCTGCTCAAACATATCCCGTACCCGTGATGCGCCGACACCGACAAACATCTCGACAAAGTCCGAGCCGCTGATGGTGAAGAACGGCACATTCGCTTCGCCAGCAACAGCACGCGCGGTTAAGGTCTTGCCTGTTCCAGGAGGGCCTACCAACAGTACGCCTTTCGGGATTTTGCCGCCCAACTTTTGATAACGTTCAGGGTCACGGAGAAATTCAACAATTTCTTCCAGTTCTTGCTTGGCCTCTTCGATACCCGCAACATCCTCAAAGGTGACGCGGCCAGATTTTTCGTTCAGCATTTTGGCTTTCGACTTGCCAAAGCCCATGGCGCGGCCACCGCCACCACCGCCTTGCATCTGCCGCCACAGAAAAACCCACACCCCGATCAAGAGTAACATGGGCAGGAGATTGATGAACAAGGCACTCAGCAAAGAAGGCCCTTCAAGAGGCTTTGCAGTGATTTGAACATTATGCTTACGCAATAAAGGCAGGAGTTCAGCGTCATTTGGTGCGTAGGTTGTGAAGGCTTGATTGCTGGTGGTGAAACCAGAAATGTCATGGCCTTCTATCTGCACCTGACGTACTTGGTTGTTTTCGACTTGAGTAATGAATTCCGAGTAGGAAATCTTCGTTCCTGCAGGTTCAAATGACGTGTCAAAGAAGATATTGTACAGAAACGCTGCCAGTGCGATGATCACGAGCCAGAGGCCGATGTTTTTTCCGAATTTGCCCATGAGGGAGGGTCTCCTAATAATTTCGCAAGACAGGATACAGGTTCTGCTATGATACTTGCTATGATATAGGATAAATCTTGTCAAAATAAAGACCTGATTTTGATAAATCCGCACCAATCTGTACTTGCAGAGTTGGTTGGAAGTATTTTTGTGTATCAAAATAAGGGTTTTGCGTATCCGATAGCATTGTGATCACAGGGCAGGTTTCACCAAGAAAAGCCTGATTGACAAATTCGGGCATCAACTGCCGCCAAAGTTTCCGTCCCATCGTGCGCACAGAGATATGTCTGGCATCAGGATTACGAATCAACCAATGTGCACCCCATTGAAGGGTTTGTTGTGGTGCAAGGCTTTGCGGCTTTTTTCGTGTATCACTATACAGCCATATTTTTTGTTGCTGGCGGTATAGCCGAACATGATTCAAGGTGATCTGAGGTGATTCGCCGTGGTGCAGCCAATCGCAAGCATGGCGAATCTGTTTGCGGCGTGGTGGAAATTCGCGGCCTGACAAATAACGAATCAGGCTGCCTAAAGTGCGATACTGGACAGTTTTCGGCACGGAACACCAGCCAGCAGTATCAAGACACAGAACACCGTATAAAGGCTGTGTCACAGTTTCGTTCAAAAGTTTTCGGCTTGCGGCAAGTTCTACTCCCGCTAAGTGTCTGGCCTGTTCGGCAATATCCAGGGCGTGATTGATCAGTTCTGGTGATTGCCATAGCCAATGTCGGATACGGACACGGCGAAAACGTTTGTCGCGATTGCTTGGGTCATCGATAATCGGTGCGCGATGGGCTTGGACATAGGCGCGAAGCCGTATCGGAGACTGCTGTAACAAAGGCCGCAAAAAAAGCCTGTTCTGATAATGCGTATAGGTTTGCATTCCGCATAAACCAAGGGCGTGACTACCACGGGCAAGGTGATCCAGAACCGTCTCTGCCTGATCACCCCTGTGGTGTCCCAACAGAATCGCATCGGCAGCAAATTCTTCAGCCGCCGCACAAAGCAGGTTCAGTCGTTCGCGACGGGCAAAGGCCAAAATATTCCCAGAAGATGTATTGCCGATTCGTTTTACACAGGCAGAAATTCCCTGTTGCTGTAGCCAATTTCGAGTCTGTTCTGCTTCAAGCTCAGAGCCAGCGCGCAATCCATGATCCACCACCAGAGCCAGCATTGCGCCGTCATGCCTAGCAATCCAATCCGCACAAAGTAGCGTCAAGGCCAGACTATCCGCGCCACCAGAACAGCCGACGAGCAATCGCAACGGCTGGGAGGATTTTTCACGCAGATGGTTCAGAATCGCGTCAAAATCGGGTTCTAATGCAATATCTATCTTAACCACTACAGCCGAAGCGTTTGCGGACGGTATCGCGGCTCAAAGCAATATCGCTCGGGATATTTTCGACGTTCTTGACCATATCGTGCAATATTTTACAGGCCTGCTCAATCCTGCCGATATTGCCTAAAGACAGGCCAATTTTCAGCAAACTATCCAGACGCTTAGCACCATCTGGATATTGTTTGGCAGAGCGGGCAAATTGGCTCATGGCACTTTTATAATCGCCTTCGACATAATAGCTTTCACCAAGCCAGTACAGAACATTACTGGATAAGGCATGTTTCGAGTCTTCAGTGACCAGTGCCTGTAGCTTTGCACGAGCCTCAGGGTAAGCTTTTTTGCTCATCAAGGCGAGCGCTTCATCATACCGGTCTTCAAAAGTTTTTTCTGCCAGTGATACATTTGTAACCGCGCCCTCTGTATCAACGGTTATCGTGCCTAAAGTCCCTGTTGAAGGTGCTGTTGAAGTGCTTGATGGGGCAATGGCCGTTTCAGTCGAAGCCTCTTCCGATGACTCTGGTGTTTCTGGTGTTTCGGATATTTCTGGATTTTCTGGTATTTTCGAGGCTGCAATCGCGTCTTCAATATCCTGTAGGCGGAGATCCAACGCTCCGACAAGATTATCAAAACGGCTTTCAAGCCTTTTCAGCCGAAAGTTCAGCTCTTCAATATCACCCTGAAGGCGGCGGCGGTCTTGAGTCTCGCTTTGCAGCTTGGTTTGCAAGCGTGTTTGTTGCTGTCGAATGGCAGCAGTTTCAGCCTTGGTGTCTTGACGCAAGGCCGCAATATCGGCGACCAAGTCCTGTGCAGACACCGAAGCCGCACACAACATCAAGACAAGTGAGATAGAACAGGTGCGTATAAACATAATGACAGAGGAGCTGTTCAAAAAGAACAGCTCCTCGGTAAAGGATGTTGTTAGCGAGCATCAACGGTGGTTACAGCACGGCGATTCTCTGCCCAGGCACTTTCATTATTGCCGACAACAGCAGGACGTTCCTTGCCGTAAGGCACCACAGTGATACGATCAGAGCTGATACCCAGACCCACCATATAGTCACGCACGGATTGCGCCCGACGTTCGGAAAGTGCAAGGTTGTATTCCCGTGTTCCGCGATTATCAGCGTGGCCACCGATGACAATGTTGACATTGCCATAGTTTTGTAACCAACGCACTTGAGTATCCAGAATATCACCCGCTTCAGCAGAAAGGTCATAGCGGTCATAGCCGAAGAAAACCCGATCAGGGACATTCAGCGCAAAGTCATCAGAACTGCCAGGGCGGATACTGTTGTCTGTGGTGGCGACAGAAATTTGAGTCTCGGAACTAACGGTATTGGCTTGATTGCTACCGGTAGCATCGACTGCTGTCGTGCTCGTTTCTTGTTTTGGGGTTGAGCAGGCTGCCAGTGCCAGTGCCGCACCAAGTGCAACAATCCAATGTGTTTTGAGGGATGTTTTGCGGGTCATGGGGAAATTCTCCTTAATTAAAAATCACTATATTCTAAAGCTTATAGCGCATTATGCCCCAGCCTAGGGAACTTTTCTATCGAAAACTTAGATAATCGTCTCAGCCAGTGATTAAATCACTTTAGTGGTGACCAGGCAGGGTCAGAAGCGTTAATTGGAGTCGGGACTTCACGCAGATTATGACCCGTGAGGTCAACGCTATATAGCTTAGCATCATTGCCCTGCTGTGATTCGCGGAAGAACATCAGCACGCGGCCATTCGGCGACCATGTTGGGCCTTCTTCAAGGTAACTTTGCGATAGAATACGTTCCTCCGAACCATCTGTGCGCATGACCCCGATAGAGAACTTGCCGCGCTCTTGTTTGGTGAAGGCGATCAGGTCTCCGCGCGGAGACCAGACAGGTGTCGTATACGAGCCTTTACCGAAGCTGATACGTTCAGGGTTGCTGCCGTCAGAGTTCATTACATAGAGATGCGGCTTGCTGCCACGGTCTGAAGTAAAGACGACCTGTGTGCCGTCTGGCGAAAAGCTAGGCGAGGTATCAATCGCGCCGTTATTCGTCAAGCGTTGGCGTTTGCGATTGCGGAGGTTGATGGTGTAAATTTCGGAATTGCCACGGATAGACTGGCTAAAGATCAACGAGTTTCCATCGGGTGAGAATCTTGGAGCAAAGGTAATTCCTTCGTAGCTGCCCAGAATCTCTTGCCGGCCAGTGCTGATGTCATACAGATAGACATGTGGGACACCAGAGGAATAGCTGAGGTAGGTAATTTCGCGTTTTGTTGGTGAAAAACGTGGTGTTAAGACGGTTTCGAGGCCATTGGTCAAGAAACTGTGGTTTGCGCCGTCTTGATCCATAATCGCCAGCCTTTTGATGCGCTTGTCTGCTGGCCCGGATTCGGCAATATAGACGATACTGCTGTCAAAATACGCGCCTTCGCCAGTGAGACGACTATATATTGCATCGGACATGATATGTGCGATTCGTCGCCACGCGCTGGCGCTGGCACCGTATTCGCTGGCGAACATCTGCACTTCTTGATAGGCATCCCAAAGCCGAAAACCCACCGATATAGTCCCATCCGGCTTTTGTTGGACATGACCATGCACCACGGCTTGAGTATTGATAATGCGCCAGTTTTCAAAGTTTGGCTCGCGATCAAGACCGATATAACGCTTGATCATTGCTTCAGTGGGTGTCACCGCAAACAAAAGCGTGTTGGCGAGATTATTCCGAATGACTTCAGCGATGGAACGGCCTAAATTCTGTAAAGCTGGCGAGGCACTGTTATTCGAAAAATCCAGCACCGCAATCGGCAGGGGCTCGCTACCGCCCTGTGTAATATCCACCCGTAGCTGTGCAGAAACAGGCGCGCTAAACAGACCCAGAGCCAGCGCCAGTATCAAAAATCGTATAGGCTGCAAAAAAGATACGGTCATTAGAACATTTCCTTTGGATCAAAAGTCAGAATCATGTCTTGCCACAATTCATATTTTTCTAGCGGAAGCTGTAAAGTGCTGCAAGCAGGATGACGCAAGGCACGCAATGCGCTTTCTGCTGCGATTGTATAGTAGGGATTGCTGCTCTGTCCAGCACCATCAACCAGAGAAGTGCGCGCAACGCTCCCATCAGGCCGCGATTGTACCCGTACCTCGACACGCAAGTCCTCGGCAGCAACCGCGCCTGAGGGAATATTCCAGCACTGTGCCAATTGCGCTCGCAATGCACTGAAATCATCGGCGGTGAGATTTACCTCATCCGCGCTTTCGGGGGCATCGTCTGAGATTGCGGCTAAATCATCAAGAATATCCGTGACATCCGTATCCGCAGATGCAACCTGTTTTGGTTGCGGCGGTGCTGGTTCGGTTGCGCTCAGGTCAATTAAGATGCTGTTCAAGTCGTCTTCTGGCGGGGTTTCTTTTCTTTTCGGCGGTGGGGCTTTGACGACTTGGGTAGGCACAGGCGGAGCCTTTTCCACCACTGGTTTGGGCAGAACTTTAGGCACATCTTTGACCACAGGTTTCGGTGCGGGCTTTGGCTCAACCTTGGGCACGGTTTTTGGCTTCGGTTTTGGCTTGGGAACAGGTTTGGGAGCAGGCTTGGGTTTCGGTTTCGGTGTTGGTTTCGGCGCTGCTTTCGGTTTCGGCTTTTCGACAACCTTAGGCTTGGGTTTTGGTGCAGGTTTCGGCACAGGTTTGGGCTTTGGCGGTAAGGTTTGCAGTGATACCTTAACGGCATTATGCGTGATCAAGGGCTGTGCATCATCAGGTTTGCCCAAGCTGAAATCCAGCCAGGCAATCAGACCGATAGCCAGATGCAAAACAAGGGAAAAAACAAGTGCGCGCGCCAATTTACTCTTCCGGTGCGTTTGCCAGCAACACCACCTTGGTGAACCCTGCTGCCGAGATTAGTCCCATCGTTCCGAGCACCGTGCCATAAGGCAAATTTTGGTCGCCGCGAATATAAATCTGTATATCGGGGTTTGCGCCTGTCATGGCCACCAGTCGCGGTATAAGCTTGTCATCGGCAATGGCGGTATCTTGCAGATAAATCACACCAGCTGCATCGACAGAGACCACCAGAGGCTCTTCGGTTTGTGTGAGATTCGCTGCTTCAGTTTTCGGTAGGTCAAGTGCCACCCCCATGCTGAGTAATGGTGCGGTGACCATGAAGACGATGAGCAGCACCAGCATCACATCGACAAAGGGCGTGATGTTAATCTGATTGTTCAGCTTCAAGGACGCATTACGCCGTGGTGGCAAAGCAGAATTGAGGGTCATATCCGTGTATTCCCTAACTGCCTGGAGAAAATCGCCAAGACTTCAGTGGCAAACTGTTCGTCACTTTGGTTTTTACGTTCAATATCACCCAGGAACTTATTGTAGGCCAAGGTGGCAGGGATAGCAGCAATTAACCCAAGTGCTGTGGCAAACAGAGCCTCAGCAATACCAGGCGCAACCACCGCAAGCGAGGTCTGTTTACTAATGGCAATGGCACTGAAGCTATTCATAATGCCCCACACCGTACCAAACAGGCCAATGAAAGGACAGGCAGAACCAAACGAGGCCAGTAACGACAGATAACGTGCATTGTTCTGGCTTTCCTGATCAATCGCCGAGCGCGCTAAGGATGCTATTCGGCCTAAAACCCGTTCACCGCCGCCGCGTTCAACCTCGGATTTACTCCGTTGCCATTCATCAAAGCAGCGTATCAGAATGGTCTCCAGAGAATTGCGCGGCTGCTCGTCTATCTCTTTCACCAGATCAGGGATACTCTCACCAGACCAGAAGCGGTTTTCAAAGGTGTAGGCTGAAAAGCGCAAGCGCGCAAAAGAAACATATTTCTGGACAATAATCGCCCAGCAGACAACAGAACAGACCAACAGGATCACAATCACTGTCTTTACCACCCAGTCAGCCTGCCAGAAGAGCGACATAAAGCTGAAATGTGCTGCTGTAACATCTTGTGTTGCGATATTTAAGACTTCGTTTTCCATAATATTAGGATACCTTATATTCGACTCATCTCTTACGCGCTTTAACACAATTTAGTGTGGACATTTCTACTATTTTTACACTTCTTTTTATCATTTTTACCCTGTCATCCCTGACTTGATCAGGGATCCATTCATCCTTGAAACTCAAAGCAATGCGTATCACGAAAGATGGATTCCCGCTTTCGCGGGAATGACAGAATAATAACAATGACTCATGCACAAAAATTGTGGTGAAAAAATGGTGTTTACGGTTGAGGTGTGCTTTCTTGATCAAATAAACTGCTTTGCTCTTGAATCTGTTGCTCAACAGGTGTCCGATCCAGATATTTCCAGCCTTGTGGCGCAAGCATTCGTCCGCGTGGCTGGCGCATGATCAAACGCTGTTGCAGCAGGAAAGGCTCAATGACATCTTCAAGAATATCCCGTTTCTGGCCTAAAGTGGCGGCTAGGGCCTCGATACCGCTAGGGCCGCCACCGTAGGTATCGGCCAGACACAAGAGATATTCCCGATCAAGGCCGTCTAAACCACGATCATCTACCCCTAACTGTTGCCAGGCACGGTCTGCCAATTCAGGCGTAATTTCCGAATCTGGCGCATGGTGTTGCGCAATATCCCGCACCCGCCGCAACAGACGATGTGCAATACGCGGCGTGCCTCTGGCGCGGCGAGCAATCTCATGCGCGGCCTGTTCGCTCAGGGCAATCTGCAAAAGTCCCGCGGCTTGCAACAGGATTGTCACCAGCGTCTCTGGTGGGTACAGGGTAAAATTCAGATGAACACCGAAACGTTCGCGCAAAGGCGTGCTGAGCAATCCCGTGCGGGTGGTAGCGGCAATCAGGGTAAAGGGCGCGATAGGAATGCGCACGGCGCGGGCAGCAGGGCCTTCACCGATAATCAGGTCCAGATGAAAATCCTCCATTGCGCCGTATAGAATTTCTTCCATATGCGGCCCCAGACGGTGAATTTCGTCAATAAACAACACATCTCGCGGCTTGAGGTTGGTGAGAATCGCGGCTAAATCACCAGTTTTGGTCAACATCGGTGCAGCAGTACTCCGAATCCCAACGTCAAGCTCATGGGCGATAATCCGCGCCAGAGTAGTCTTGCCTAACCCTGGTGGCCCTGCCAATAGACAGTGATCCAGTGCATCTTGTCGTGCCTGTGCCGCTTTGGCAAAAATTTCGAGATTCTGGCACAGGGTCTCCTGCCCAATAAAATGCGCCAAACGCGTCGGGCGTAATGCTCCATGCGCGGCGGCGGGTTCGTCTTCGCTTTCTTCAGGGCGTAATAATGGATCAGGTATCATGGTGTTTTGCTTCCATCATGCAGGAACTGCAACCCTAGTGTAATCAAGGTCTCAAGGCTGGCTTTCGGGGCTTGTTTTCGTGCCCGCGCAATGGCCTGTTTTGCCTGATTGCTGGCATAGCCTAGATTACACAAGGCAGAAATGGCCTCAACGTCTTGTGGTGCGCTGCTATTGCCCGTGGCTGTAGCAGGTTGCAGGCCGCTTAATTTTTCGATTTTCGCCGCCATTTCATGGCTAATCCGTTCAGCGAGTTTCTTGCCGACTCCATCGGCCTGAGTCAACCGCGCGGAGTCTCCAGCAATGAGCGCGTCCATCAGACCCTGCCAGCCTAATGCGGCTATCAGTGCCAGAGCAACCTTTGCCCCCACCCCCGGAACATTCAGCAACATCAAAAAGCCCTTCACATCGCTTCGGGCGGCGAAGCCATACAGTTTTGTGCCGTCATCGCGTGTGATGCTGTGAATCCATATCTGTGCCTCTTCGCCAATACTGGCCTCGATAACCCGCGCGGGACACAGCACAAGATACCCCACCCCACCCGTGGTCAAGATTACCTCGTCAAGGTTGCCTTGCGGTTCTAACCATTGCACAGTGCCGGAAAGATAGCCGATCATCCGATCACCCCGACCCGACGATGTTGATGGGCGCACATGGCAATACACAGAGCATCAATTTCATGCTCGTTCGTGGTGTCAATATTCGGTAACAGATAGCCGATCATGGTTTGCATCTGATGTTTATCCGCATTGCCTTTCCCGACAATAGTGTTCTTGATGGTGCGGTTATGAAATTCCTGTACGGGCACATCTCGATGGGCGGCGGCAATCATTGCGGCTGCACGGCCATGACACAGCTTCAAGGTCGCGGCGGGATTGCGATTGACAAAGACCTCTTCTATTGCCACCAGAGAGGGAGCATACCGATCCAGCACCACAAGCATCTCGCGGAATATCCGTTGCAAACGCATGGCATAGTCTTCACCCGCACTGGTGGTGATGCGGCCAGAGGCAACAAATTTCTCCAGACTTTTTTTATCGTTCACCATGATCACGCCCCATCCCGTTTCGCTCAGACCAGGATCAATGCCTAAAATCGTCAACCAGCCCTCTGGAATCGCGGTCACGACAGCTGTTCCAGCACATCATCAGGAATATCTGCATTCGTGAAGACATGCTGAACATCGTCATTGTCTTCGAGAGCCTCAATCAGATTCAGCAGACTTTGCGCCTGATCAACATTCAATGTCGTCATCACCTTGGCATGCCAGATTAAACCCGTGGCACTGGCATCTCCGTAACGGGCTTGAAGGGTCTGTGCCACACTGTTCAGGTCTACCATTGCAGTATGGATGATATGCTCGTCACCTTCAGTGAGGATATTCTCCGCACCCGCCTCAAGGGCAACTTCGAACATTGCGTCTTCGGATTCCACCTCAAGCGGATAGACAATTTGACCAATCCGATCAAATTGATAGGCCACCGAACCCGCATCCTGCATATTGCCGCCATTCTTGGCAAAACAACTCCGCAATTCGCTGGCGGTGCGGTTGCGGTTATCCGTCAAACCCTCGACAATGATTGCAATTCCTGCGGTGCCGTAGCCTTCGTAGCGTACCTCTTCAAAGTCTGCGGCGTTCTTGTCACTGGCGGTTTTCTCAATAGCGCGCTGGATATTGTCTTTCGGCATACTCTCAGATTTTGCCGCCGAAATAGCCAGACGCAAACGCGGATTCGCATCTGCATCCACACCACCCATCTTCGCCGCCACCGTAATCTCGCGACTGAGCTTCGAGAACAATTTCGCCCGCTTCTTGTCCTGAGCACCCTTGCGGTGCATGATATTCTTGAATTTTGAATGGCCTGCCATGACAATTATCTCGAAAGAAAAGAGGAAACTCCTTCGTTTTCTACAGCATGGTATGGTAAAAATAAAGCCTTCACCGAATACCGTCTTTGAATTTTACCATGAATATATCCTCCCCCCTTGCGGGTATCCATCAAGAACTGTCTCTGCTGGCGCAACAGACCAAGTGTCATCCCGCCCGTTTGATTGCCGTAAGCAAAACCCGAACAGAGGCAGAAATAGAAGCCTTGATACAGCAAGGACAGCGCGATTTCGGCGAAAATCGCGTGCAGGAGGCGTTGGGAAAATGGCCGAGGCTTCTGGCGCAATATCCCGAAGTGCGCTTGCGTCTTATCGGGCCTTTGCAGACTAATAAGGTCAAATATCTGTCTGGCCTGTTCCATGCGGTGGATAGTGTGGATCGACTTTCCCTTGCAGAGGCGCTGGCGCGTCAAACTGAACGTTCTGGTTATCGCCCCAATGTTCTCGTGCAGGTCAATACGGGCGAAGAAGAACAAAAGGCAGGGATTGCACCACAGGGTCTCGAAGGATTTTTGCGCGATTGCGTACGGCTGGAACTGGATGTTCAGGGTCTGATGTGTATCCCGCCACAAAACGAATCCGCCGCGATACATTTTGCTTTTCTGAAAAAGCTTTGTGATGATCACGGCCTCAAAGAATGCAGCATGGGGATGAGCGGCGATTATGCCTGTGCTGCAAAGCTTGGCGCAACGATGGTGCGAGTGGGCACGGCTCTATTCGGTGCGCGAGATTAAATCCATACAACGGAAAGAGAGAACAATGGCAACACCGAATTTTGAACCTTTATCCATTGCGGTGATCACCGTCTCCGATACCCGCATCTTGGACAATGATCGTTCTGGCGATACATTGGTGGATTTAATCACACAGGCTGGACACCATGTGGCGCGGCGGGTATTGGTCCGTGATGAGCAGCCTGAAATTGTTGCGGCTTTACTGGCAGGACGCAATGATGATGCGATTGATGTCGTGATCACCACAGGCGGCACAGGCATTACCGCACGCGATGTCACCCCTGAAGCCTTTGCACAGATAGTCGAAAAGGAACTTCGCGGCTTTGGTGAGATTTTCCGACAGCAGAGCTTCACGAAAATTGGCACTTCTGCCATTCAAACCCGAGCCAGTGCAGGAATTTCAGGTGCAACGATTTTCTTTATTTTGCCTGGCTCGCCTGGTGCCTGCAAGGATGCCTGGGGGCTGATTGTCGAGATGCTGGATAACCGCTATCGCCCCTGTAATCTCAGCGAAATGCGGCCACGGATGCGTAAAAGCTAAAACAATGGGCGACAGCAGCTTTGACTATTTCGGATTTCTATTATTCTCCTTGGCGATTCAATTTACGCCTGGGCCAAATAATATTATGCTGGCCTACTCAGGGATGAACTTTGGCTTCCGCCGCACTTTGCCGCATCTGTTGGGGGTGGTAAGCGGTGTGCCATTATTGATGCTTGGGATCGGGCTTGGGATTGATCAAGTCGTGCGATACCTGCCAGAATTTCAACGTTATCTTTTATTTGCTTCGGTAGCATTGTTGCTCTGGTTGTCGTGGCGCGTTGCGACGACACCACCGCCAAGCACCGCAAAGACAAACACCAAGCCTTTTCGATTTATCGAAGCTTTCCTGTATCAGGTGATTAACCCCAAAGGCTGGACGATGATTCTGACCTGTATCGGTCTGTTTGTCACCGCCACCAACGATGCACGTACAGAGCAGCTGTATCTTTTGGTCACTATGACCATTGCTTTAACGGTGTCTTCTGCACTGGTATGGTTGCTTGGCGGCATGGCAATCCGCCGCGTACTGAAAACAGACTTTCATTTCCGTCTGTATAATATTACTGCTGGTCTGACTCTGGTTGGTTGCGCGGTGTACGTCCTGCTTAGCGAACTGTAGCAATGATCACTTCTGCT
>JAHDDM010000009.1:9601-13876 GCA_020629355.1 Rhodospirillaceae bacterium | reverse complement strand
AATTGGGTACTCCAGAACGAGACGTTTCCGTCTCCGAATTGGGCAATGCTGAACGAGACGTCTCCGTCTCCGAATTGGGCTTCATCGAACCAGACGTCTCCGTCTCCGAATTGAGCTCTATTGAACGAGACGTTTCCGTCTCCGAATTGGGCGTTCCAGAACGAGACGTTTCCGTTTCCGAATTTGGTGTAATCGAACCAGACGTCTCCGTCTCCGAATTGGGCGTTCCAGAACGAGACTTCTCCGTTGGGAAATTGGAAGTCTGCAAAAGGCCAATGATGCGCTTCCATACCAACAGGGCGGTTGGCTGCATCACGATAGTGGCTGAAGTCCACAAATTGAAAAGAAATATTTGCGCTAGGGTTTTCCTGCACCCACCGATTCCATTTCTCGCGGCCTTTACGCCATAAGGTGATAGCTTCTTCAGGATTGAGGTACGGTATTTCTTCGGTCATGCCTATCGCTGAGTGGCTTCAGCCTCAGCTGCTTCGGCCTGAGATCACACTGCCGAAGCCAGCCGCGGAAAGCTGTGCTGCGGAATTCTGTGCCTCAACGGGCTGTGCCGCAGGTTGCGCACCAGAGACCTGAATTTCTTCCTGGATGTTCCTTACGGGCGCAATCATTTTCTCGCGCATGGCAGCAGATTCCTTGCGTGCCGTGGCCTTGAGCATTTCATTCTTGGCACCTTCAATGCGTTTTTGAATCGCTTCAAGGGGCGTTAAGGGCGCGGGATATTCAACTTTTCTTTTCGCTGCTGCAACGCCAGCAGTGGCAAGGCTGGTTTCGCCTTTTGGCGCGTTGCTATCGCTAGCAAAGAAGCTTGCGACAATCTGGTCTATGCTTTTTTGTTGGGCTGTGCTTGGTTCGGTGTTTTCTGCTATGCCGAAAGCTGCCTCAAGGTCTTGGGTTTTGACGGGCTGGTCACTGCTGAGCAATGCCGTGACTTTGGTGACATTGACCCCTTGTGCCTTCAGGCTGCTTTCGTAGCCTTGCAGTAATTCTGTGGTCTGTTTGGTCAAGTCGATGGTCTTTTTCGCTTCGTTGCCTGTCAGGGTGGTTTTTGCGCTCAAATGCCCAAGCTGTTCCAGTTTCTGTTGCACTTGGGTAAACCCTGCTGGTGGCATCATTGCCAGAACCGTCTGCTGTTGCCCTGATAGAGCGTTCAAGGCATAATTGTCCTTGGTGTTTGGGCTTTCGGTTGCATCCGTATCTTGTAGAATCGCCACAAGGTCTTTCTGTACCGTATTGTTCGGGTTTTCCTTGCCGATAATCGCGGCAATATCTGGCGGTGTTTCAGAGGTAATCGCGGATTTCAATGCGGCAACATCAACCCCAGCAGACTGCAAGGTATTTTCAGCAGTATCGAAAAGCGCGGTGATGCGGTTGTCAATCGCAGCAAGCTGGCTTTGCTCTGGTGCGGAAAGCGGATTGCCTTCGGCTTTTTTCGTCAGAAGAGATTTCTGTCCCAACAATGCAATGGCTTCGTTCTGTTCCGAATCACTCAGAAAATGGCCTAAGACCTCTTGTGTTGGCGTTAATTGTGCCGCGACACTTTCATGCAGACGATCCTCGCCTTTGCTAATGATGGTATCGACTTTCTTTAATGCGCTAAACAAGGCCCACTGTGCCGAGCTGCTAGTATCTGCTGGTGATGCGGCCTGTGGCGTAGCTTTGCTGTCCTTGCTGCTATTGTTGTTCAGCAAAGCACCAAGTAATTCCTGTAGTTCTTTGCGTTCTTCCTTCTCAAGAAAAGCCAGAGGCGACAGCTCAGTAGGGTTCTTCGGCAGACTGCTGGAACCATCCGCAAGAACCGAGGCAAATTGGCTTTTCTCGTCTGTGATTTCTGCCAGCTGTTTCAACAGACTAGGCAGTATCTGGTGAATCGACGGGATGGTCTGCTTGGGATCAGCCCACGGCTTTGCAGCATCTGGCGTGCCAGAGTCAGGTTTTGCCGAACCTTTCGTTAAGGCGTTCAGATTTTGCGCAATCTGGTCTAAACGTTTTAGCGCGCCTGTTTGCTGGAGTGCATTTGCCTGAATAGAGCCAATATCCATAATAGTACCTTTCTGGTCATTATAAGAACCAAGGAATCGCTTCTGCTTATCCTTACAGGCAAATCCTATCACATAATAGAAGATTAAGCAACTTGACCTTTCAGGGCTTCGATGACCTCTGGATGCACCAGTTTTCCAGCTTGGACGTTCAGCCCTGCCTTGAGGTGTGGCAGACGTTCCAGCGCGTTCAGTCCTTCGTTGGCGAGAGCTACAGTGAAGGGCAGGGTGACGTTGTTCAGCGCGTAAGAGGAGGTCATGGGCGTAGCACCAGGCATATTGGCGACACAGTAATGCAGAATGCCGTCTACCATGTAGGTGGGATTGGTGTGGCTGGTGGGCTTCGAGGTCTCGAAGCAGCCGCCTTGATCAATTGCAACATCACACAGAACCGAACCCGCCGACATGGCGGCAAGATGTTCGCGCCTGATGAGTTTCGGTGCAGCGGCACCAGGCAAGAGAACCGCGCCGATAACGAGGTCTGTTGTCGGTAGAAGCTCTTCGATCGCGGCCTCTGTCGAGTAGCAATTATTGGTGCGACCGCCAAAAAGATCATCAAGCTGGCGTAAACGCGGGATCGAGCGATCAAGGATACTCACGCGCGCGCCTAGACCAACTGCCAGTTTAGCCGCATTTGTGCCGACAACGCCGCCGCCGAGAATCATCACATTCGCGGCTGCAACACCAGGTACACCAGAGATCAGCAAGCCTTTGCCGCCAGAAGGCTTCTTGAGGCATGATGCGCCCTCAATCACTGCAAGACGGCCTGCAACCTCGCTCATGGGCGCAAGCAGAGGCAAACCGCCCTGATCATCCGTGACGGTTTCATAAGCGATTGCAGTACAGCCCGAATCCACCAGACCCTGAGCCTGTTTGGGGTCTGGCGCAAGATGCAGATAGGTGAAAAGAATATGATGGGCTTTCAGCTGCTTCCATTCGACTTCTTGCGGCTCTTTGACCTTGACGATCATTTCAGCCGTGGCAAATACCTCTTCGGCAGTGCGGAGAATCGTTGCGCCAGCTTGCGTATAATCGGTATCATTCGCGCTGATTCCCGCGCCAGCGTTCTGCTCGACGAAGACCTCATGGCCATGCTGAACAAGCTCTTTAACGGAACTGGGGACAAGGCCAACGCGATGTTCTTCGGGCTTGATTTCTTTTGGGACACCTATTTTCATTTTTCACCTCACTGGATGGAATGTCACGTAATCAGAGAGTCTCCCCCCTTTTCGTTTGCTATAATATCAAAGAGTCCATTTGTCGCCAATATATTTTTTACCAAATAGTCAAATATGCCACTATACAGAAAATTGGATTGTAATTGGTATATTTAAGCGCGGTTTATCTGTGCAGGATTCTTTGATGGGATGCAGCATTTTTCGGCTATTTTTTCTAACCTGATATATCCTGTAACCTGACTGTATGGATTGATGCAAAAGGTTTTTACTTTGAAAGGTGACGGGGGTGTTGATGAGATTTATAAATTTTATGATGAAAGATATTTGATTATACTGCAAAATGTGCAAAGGTATAGTGGTTAGGAATTGGTTTAGATGCGATGGGTTTAGCTCGTATCCCCGATCCTGATAGAGCTTTATTGTTTATTTTCAGTCAAATTGAATAGGAGCGAGAAAAATGAAAAAATTAACATTGGCCCTTGCGGCTTCAGCCTTGTTGGCGATGCCTTTTAGTGCGCAGGCCGCGGATAGTAGTGATCCTATTATCATTCCGATACACAACTGGTCTTCGCAGATTGTGATGAGCAATGTTGTTGGACAGATTTTTGAATCAATGGGCAATTCGGTGGAATATGTCACCACCGACAGCCAAGCGGTCTACGAATCGGTGCGTCTTGGTGATGTGACCATGGAGCTTGAAGTTTGGGAAGGCGCATTTGGTGCTTCGTTCCGTGCTGCACTGGAAAAGGGCGGCCTGCATGATGCTGGTGATCACAATGCGGTGACGCGCGAAGACTGGTGGTACCCGATGTGGACGAAAGAGGCCTGTCCCGGTCTGCCAGATTGGAAAGCCTTGAATGACTGTGCGCATCTGTTCAAAACGGCGGAAACTGGGGATAAAGGCCGTTATCTTGATGGTCCAGTGGACTGGTTGAAGCATGGTGCGGAGCGTGTTGAGGCTTTGGGCATGAATTTCAAAGTGATTAACGCGGGTTCTGCTGCTGCCTTATGGGCGGAAATTGGTGCAGCCGAAAAAGACAAGCGAC
>JAHDDM010000009.1:0-9591 GCA_020629355.1 Rhodospirillaceae bacterium | reverse complement strand
AGCCTTGAATGATTGTGCGAATCTGTTCAAAACGGCGGAAACTGGGGATAAAGGCCGTTATCTTGACTGTCCGGTGGACTGGTTACGGAGCGGGTTGAGGCTTTGGGCATGAATTTCAAGGTGATTAACGCAGGTTCTGCTGCTGCTCTATGGGCGGAGATTGGTGCTGCTGAAAAAGACAAGCGGCCTGTTGTGGTGTTCAACTGGACACCAAACTTTGCCGAAGCGGTCTGGCCAGGTGAATTTGTTGAGTTCCCTGCTTGGGAAGACGGCTGCGATAAAGACCCCACCAAAGGCCCGAATAAAGAGGCTTTGTATGATTGCGGTAATCCTGCGACGGGATACCTCAAGAAAGCAGCTTGGGATGGTATGAAGGATAAGTGGCCAGCTGCCTATGCGACTTTACAGAAGATTTCGTTCACCAATCCACAGATTGCCGAAATGGCAAAGCTGGTGGATGTTGACGAAATGGAACCTGAAGACGCTGCTGCTGCTTGGCTTGCGGCGAATGAGTCTGTCTGGTCTTCTTGGGTACAGTAAGGCACGTTGATGTAGAGGGTAAGGAATCGCCCTGTTCAGCCTGTGCTGAATGGGGCGGTTTTGTTTTGCGTTCTTTTTGCCCTCGTGCAAGATTATGAAAAAATACTGGAGAATGCTCCATGACTGCCGAAACACCCGTAATATCCTGCCGAAATGTCTGGAAGCTCTTCGGTGAGACACCAGAGAAGTATTTACACAACATGCCCGAAGGCCACAGTTTCGAGCAGATACGCGCAGACGGTTACATTGCGGGTGTCAAGAACGTCAGTATCGATATTGCCCGTGGTGAAATGCTGGTCATTATGGGGCTTTCAGGTTCGGGTAAATCGACTTTAGTGCGCTGTTTTTCTCGTTTGCACGAGATTACAGGCGGTACGGTCGAAATTGACGGTCAAGATATTATGGCTCTATCGGAAAAGGCCTTGATTGAGCTTCGCCGCAATAAGATGGGGATGGTGTTTCAAAGTTTTGGACTGCTGCCACACCGTACAGTCCTTGAGAACGTCGCCTTTCCCTTGGAAATGCGCGGGCAGGACAAGCATATCCGCCGTGGACGCGCTTTAGAAGTCACTAAGCTCGTGGGTTTGGAAGGGCGCGAATATTATTTCCCACGCGAGCTTTCTGGTGGCCAGCAGCAAAGGGTAGGGATCGCGCGCTCCTTGGCAATAGAGCCGGATATCTGGTTTTTGGATGAGCCTTTTTCGGCGCTTGATCCGTTGATTCGTCGTGAAATGCAGGATGAATTTTTGCGTCTACAGGGCTTGCTGAACAAAACCATTGTGTTCATTACCCACGATTTTGACGAGGCCTTGCGTCTTGCGGATCGGATTGCGATTATGAAAGATGGTGCGGTGGAGCAGTGTGATACGCCCGATAGAATTGTGCTTGCGCCGGCGACAGAATATGTCGCGAAATTCACCAAAGAAATCGAAAAGGCGCGGGTTGTTAAAGTCAAAGCTTTAGTGTCAGAGGCGGCGGGTTCTGCTGAAGGCGAGGCTTTAGACGGTGATGCTACAGTCCAGCAGGTTGCGCGTATTATCATCAATGATTCTCGTACAGTTTTTCCAGTGAAGAATAACACGGGTGATGTGATTGGCGTGATGCAGCGTCAGGCTGCACTGGATGTTCTGTTGGGTGCGGACTGATGCAAGGTTATAGTCAGGTACGGATAGCGCTTTATTTCTTTTTTGCGGGTCTGGTGCTGATTCTCGCAAGACCGTTATTGCCAGAATTCCTGATTCGTGTGCCTGAGGCAGCGGTCTTGCCCTATGATATTTGGCTTGATGGGCTGTTTAATTTTATCAAGGACGACCTTGGCCTGATTCATCTTACGCGGGGCATATCCTCTTTGCTTGAGGTGTTTCTGGACATGACGGGAAACCTTCTGCATGGCAAAAGACGCTGGCCTTTCCTGGGACCGATTCCGTGGACGGCGATTGTCGCGGTTTTCGCCGTATTGGGCTATTGGCTTGGCGGCTGGAAAATGGCACTTTTGGCGGCAGGGACACTCATCTGGACGGCACTGATTGGGCAATGGAAAATCGCCATGCAAACTCTGGCGGTATTGAGCGTTGCGGCACCAGTAGCGTTCATGGTGGGTTTAAGTTTAGGGGTTCTGGCGTGGAAATCGGCAAGGTTCAATCAGGCAATCGCGCCAATTTTGAGCGTACTACAGACCTTGCCATTCTTTACCTATCTGTTGCCAGCGGTGATCTTTTTCAAGGTTGGTCCTACGGCTGGTGCAGTGGCGACCATTGTTTATGCGATTCCGCCGATGATCCTAATGACGACATTGGGATTGAAGAAAGTCTCGCCAGAGATTATCGAGGCTGGCAAAATGAGCGGCTGTACTGGCTGGCAGATGTTGTCCAAGGTGTATATTCCTGCTGCACGCACGGAAATTCTGGTGGGGGTCAATCAGGTTATTATGCTGTGCCTTGCCATGGTGGTCTTGACGGCTTTTATTGGAATGCCAGGGTTAGGCGCGAAATTGCTCGCGATGATGGGCTCGTTCAAGCTTGGACGGAGTTTCGAGATTGGCGTGACCATTGTACTGTTCGCCGTGATGTTGGATCGGATGTCGAAAGCTTGGGTGGTGAAACAGCCAGAGCACTTCGAGCGCGGTACACCGTGGTATATGCGCCATATCTATCTGATTTTGGGCTTGGTCTCTTTTGCAGGTTTTATCGTTATCGCTGAAATTGTGCAGATTGCGGATCATATTAGCAGAACGCAATCGCTCTCGAAGGGTAAGGAGATTGATACCATCATCAAGGATTTTCTGGATATAGATGCTGTTCAGGCGGTCACGGGCTGGCTGCGCTGGTTTTTGAATGTTTGGATTTTGATTCCCTTTCGTAATGCTCTTTTGTGGATTCCAACACCCGCATTCGTTTTGCTGATTGTTGCTTTTGCCTACTGGCTAGGCGGCAAACGTCCTGCAATATACGCTGGAGTATTCTTTAGCATTGTCGCCTTGACAGGCTGGTGGGATCGTTCGGTGATCACACTATATGCGGTGATTTCAGCGGTGATTATCTCGATGTTTATTGGAATTCCTCTAGGGATTGCGGCAGCGCGGAGCGAGAAATGGTCAAAGCGTATTCTCTTGGCTTGTGATACCGCGCAAACCTTCCCAAGTTTTATCTATCTGATCCCCGCGATTATGCTGTTTGGGGTCAATGATGTTGCGGTGGTGTTCTCGATCATTATTTTCACCACCGTGCCCTTGACGCGCTACACGGTCGAAGGGTTACGCACTGTACCAGCAGAGATACTCGAAGCCGCCGATATGGCTGGTGCAACATCTTGGCAAAAGCTTACGAATGTTCAGCTGCCTTTGGCCTTGCCCACCATGGCTGTTGGCTTCAATCAGGCGATTATGTTTGCTTTCTTTATGGTGATTATCGCGGCCTTTATTGGGACACAGGACTTGGGGCAGGAACTTCAAAGAACACTGGCGGGAACAGAATTGGGCAAGAATTTTGTTCTTGGAATCAATGTCTCGTTAATGGCGTTAAGTTTTGATCTGGTGGTGATGAGTTGGGCAAAGAAACGCAAACAGATATTAGGGCTTGAAGGATAACGGAGAAATAGTATGCCACAGGCGAAGAAAAGAATAGCGGTCATTGGTGCAGGGCCTTCGGGGTTGGCTCAGCTGAGAGCATTCCAGGCGCTGGCAGGGCAGGGTGTAGAAATTCCAGAGATAGTTTGCTTTGAAAAACAGGCAAATTGGGGTGGGCTGTGGAATTACTCGTGGCGTACAGGGTTGGATGAGCATGGCGAGGCAGTACATAATTCGATGTATCGCTATCTATGGTCAAACGGTCCAAAGGAAGGACTGGAATTCGCTGATTATACTTTTGAAGAGCATTTCGGCAAGCCCATTGCGTCTTACCCACCGCGTGCAGTGCTGTTTGACTATATCGAAGGCCGTGTCAAAAAAGCAGGGGTGCGGCAATGGATTCGCTTTGAGACCCCCGTGCGTTGGGTGACTTGGGATGCGGAGCAGAAATTGTTCATGGTGGCCTCTGAAGACCTGAATAGCCAGACCATGACCGTGGAAATGTTCGATCATGTGGTGGTTGCAAACGGGCATTTCTCGACGCCGAATGTGCCAGAGTTTGCTGGTTTTGACGGCTTCAATGGCCGAATTCTCCACGCCCATGATTTTCGTGATGCGCGGGAATTCGTTGATCAGGATATTTTGATCATCGGCACAAGCTATTCCGCTGAGGATATTGGTTCGCAATGCTGGAAATATGGCGCGCGCTCAATTACGGTGAGTCATCGGACAGCGGCAATGGGCTATGACTGGCCTGAAAATTGGCAAGAAGTCCCACTGTTGCACCATGTCGATGGCAAAACGGCGCATTTTATTGATGGTGGGCAGAAAGAGGTCGATGCGATTATCCTTTGTACTGGCTATCAGCATCACTTTCCGTTTCTTGAAGATGCCTTGACACTCCGTACCCCGAACTGCCTCTGGCCTGATCGACTGTATAAGGGCGTGGTCTGGCAAGATAACCCGCGACTGTTCTATTTGGGGATGCAAGACCAATGGTACACGTTCAATATGTTCGATGCACAGGCCTGGTATGTTCGAGACTTGATCATGGAACGTGCCATATTGCCAGACTTTGAGGCGCGAGAAGCCGATATGGCACTTTGGGCTGCACAGGATGCTGCTGTCGAGGACGATTATCAGGCCATTGCCTATCAGGGCAGTTATATTGCGGATCTGATTGCGTTAACGGATTATCCAAGCTTTGATATTGCTGCCATGAATGCGGTATTCTTCGCGTGGAAAAAGCACAAGAAGGCGGGGATTATGACGTTTCGTGACCACGGCTATCGCTCTGTTTTAACCGGTGCCATGGCACCTGCACATCATACGCCGTGGGCTCGTGCGTTAGATGATAGTTTGGAAGCATACTTACGCAATAATGACTGATCGATTTTACGAAATTACGGGCTGGATACTGTTTATTCTATCGGCAGTCGGATTTATGGTCTCAAGCTATCAAGCACGGGACTGGTGGGCGTTTTCTGGCGGGGTGTTTTTCTTTATTGCCTGTTGGGTGTTTCTGTATCCGTACTGGCGTTCAAAGTAGCAGCGCGTTTCTGGCGTTCTTCGCGGACATCCTCGAACTCTGCTGCCAGTTCAATCAGCATCCTCTCGGCTTCGCGGAAGGCTTCACGTAGAGCCGTGATGAATATTTCAGCCGCGTCACTTCTGCGTGTACCTGATAGGATAGTATCAAGGCCGATATATTTCTGTGTCCAGAGATAAAAACTGCCCGAAATAATTCGGTTGTGAAAATACCTTGATTGGGTTTCAGGTGTTAGCTCAGGACGCTCGAATTCTTCCTCGAATGCGGTGAAGAGGGTATATAGCGGGTGTACCGTATCGGCATTCACTTCTTCAACATGCTGATCAATCAGCTGTTGGTAGTGGGCAAAAGACTCTGAAATTTTTTGCGGACTGAGGATAGTCTCGAAATGCTCTACTGGTTCGTTAAGGTCGTCTATATCACGCTTGGCACGGGCAAAATAGGCCATGAAGTCCTGTCGGTGCCTTGGGTCAATATCCAGCTTCAGGGTATGGGGTAATTTCGGCACAGCCCCTTCGATGCGTAGACCATCGCTACAATTATAGACGGTGCAGCGATAGTTTATGTTGATGTGAGCAATGGCAGATTCGAGCCGTGGGCGTGAATACAGCATAATATCATAGGTATGTCCAAGGCCGCCAAAGTTTGCTGCAAACTTTGGCGACAGTAATTCTGGAGTGCCAATACTCTTGTTCCAGCCGAGTTTACGTAATTGCTTTTCATCATCATAAACATTTTTTGAGGCGTGAAATTTATTTTTATCCACCGTGCCCATATCGACACCAAAAAGATAAATATCTGAAAAGCCGAAACGCCCCGCCAGCGCCAAGCCAATATTGGTCACGGTGGGTTCAGAATGCAAGAGCCGAGCAAAGAAGTGGCTTGGATGCAGAAAATTATTAACGCCAGGACGATGGAATTGGGTTGTTTGTGCAAATAGATTTGGCTCGGCAGGGTCAAGTGTTGAGGTATGGACAAAATAAATATCCTCAAGGCCGTACTGTTCATCAATCGTGCGGAGGATTTTAGGAACCTCAGGTATATTTTCTAATTCGGTATGGATATCAGGTCGGATACCTCTGGCGAGTAAACTGCCCAAAGCCGTGCCACAGGAGATAATAATCGCCTGGTCGCGGTATTGGCGCAATGTCTCAATCGATTGTTCCAAAGAAGGGCCGTTGCCAATCACGAAACAGGGTAGTTTCGGGGTATGCACCTCGCTTGATGACAATAAGGGAACCTTGTGGCGATAGACATTGCTTGCCAGGTTGCGCAGCATGACAAGCTGGTCGAGAAAGAAGCCTTTCGTGCCCATCACGAGCAGTAGCTTCTTGATCAATTTGGTGAGCAATTCTTGGCTGGCGACATTGTGATCATTGATCATCACCTGGCCATTTTGAACAAAACTGAACTTGTGGTGGCGCAGGCGATCGTTGAGTAGCTCAAGGCCATGTTCGTCGACTTCTGTAATGTTGAGAACAATTTTACCATCACGTGCATTCATACGGTCAAAAATCTCTGTATAGTCAATCACATACAGGCTGTGATGCACCATTTCGATACTTTCTTCGAGGACGATGATCAGTACAGCATCGGTTTCCATGACCAGATGATGCAACAGGCAACCAAGACCGAGGCCAAACAGGGTAAATTGTGCGGTATCCTTGCGTTGAGGCGCGTCTGTCGTCGAAAGTTTGTGCTTCTTCGCGAAATGTTGGAACGCGGGTAGGAAAGTCTTTTCATAAACAGGATCATATTCAGGTTCAGCCAGGATTCTTTTTAATTCGTATGGAATCATATAGCGGTGGCTGAAGGTCTCTTCGGTGTAATGTTTTTTGGCGCGTGACCAGGCGTTCTCATCGAAATAGCACTTTGTTCCAATTAGCAGATCAACGGGTGTTTCGGTATCGCCTTCTGAACTTTCAGGGCAGATCAGTTTGCCTTTTATGGCACTGAAGCGGCGGAGCCGATTGGCAGTATCAATATCATGTTCTTCCCAGAAGGCGAGATTTTTCTGATACAGTTCGTCGTCTAAGGGATAGGGCGTATGGATCATGGTGCAGCCTAAGGAAATAGGATATTCATCAAGTTTTGCATGGTGTCAAAGTGTTCGGTTGCGGCAGAAGCTTGATCACATTGCTGTTGATAATGCATTGTCCATTCTGCCCACTGTTCCGAATCTTCCAGCCAAGTTTTCAGAGACGGGATCAATTCAGGCTGTGCAAAACGTTCCAGAGCGGGATGGTTTTGATTGGGTGGCAGGGCGATAGGCACACGTCTTTGCAGGGCGGTATAGTCATAGCCTACTATGCCTGTAGAGAGCATCAAGTCGCCGCTCAGGAGATGTTCGGCTATATTTTGATGGTCACGGAAATTGTCTTGCTGGAACAGAGCGATACGTTCCAGAAGGTGGGAAACGCCGTGCTTTTGAAAACCAGATACCAACAGGTCAATGCCATATTCACCGCACAGGGTTTCGTTGATGCTGAGGACGATACGTGCGTTTAATTGCAGTATCTCTATCAGTAAGGGTAACAGCTCTTGAACCTGCCTTGGGAGCAGTGCCAAAGTAATACAAAATTCTGTATCTTCGCGATACTGCCACTGTGCACCGCCTGCCGCAGGGATAAAGGTGAGTTCTGAGACAGGGTGACAATGTGCTACAGAAGGTTCGGCATCTTGTACGAGAATGGCATCATAGCCGTGCTTCAGATGAGCTGGGTGCTCCACCAGGCCAATCCGATGGGCACGAGAGAATTGACTGAAGGCATCAATGCGGAATGATTCATTAAAACCAGAGAGATCCCATAGAACCTGATGATCATTACGGGCAATAATACAGGCAAGGGTTTCGGTGTCGATCAATTCGGTCTCGACGGTTTCATATTTATATGACCGAAGATAGCTGCGTCCCCAATAGTCAGCATTTTCCAGGTAAATGATGATATTGACATTAGATGCATCGAAATAGTGCAAAGCGTCAAAGAACCACAGGGCAGGTGAATGCGGGGATAAATCGCCAAGGAATATCCCAACAGAATAATGATCAGAGGTTTCTGAAGCCTGAGAACGTTGGTATTGTTCGGGGTTCAAGGCATTTTGCGTGGATTTTTTCCAGCAGTTTTGAATCAACTCTGCCTGCTGTTCGGCGGACATCAATTTCTCGTGGGTAATGATGTTGAGTGCGCCGGCCTGAATACGGCTGTCTTTGTCTTCAAGGCAGGTTTTGAGAAGCTCGTCCATCACAGTCTTATGACCAAGACGGTGTAAGGTTTTTGCGGCCAATAGGCAGTTTTCGCCCTGTTGCGGGGCAAGGCGGTGATAGGCTGTGGAGGCGTTCAGGGCTTCGGTATAGTCACCAATTTTCAGCGACAACAGAATAATCCTACGTAACACTTCGGCGTTCGGGTCTTTGGTTTTGGCGTAATCCAAAAAGTTTTTATGGGCGGCAAGCAGCTTGCCTTCGCGTTCTTCGCTTAGGGCATTCAGCAGACTTCTATCTTCTTGCCAGAGGTCAAGGTTAGAAGCAAAGTCCAGCATTGCTGGCAAGAGATGCGCAGCAGAATCGGCCTCAGAAGTCAGGCTCAGTTTATGATAAAATAGTCCATCCGCCAGACGACCAAGGTGAATATGGCAGGAAGCCATGCCCACTAGCGAGGCATGGCGATTTGGCGACAGTTTTAGGGATTTTTCAAAAAAGTCTTTTGCCTCGCGGAAATGCCCAAGGCCAAAGCAACATAGCCCAGCATAGTGCAACAGTGACCACATATCGCTAGAGCTCTGCAATAGCCCTTCGATTTGTTTGAGGGCTGCATCATAATGGCCACGCGACAATAGCCCATTGACATCTTTGAATAGGGTAGAATATTGCGCAGAGTTTTCCATGGCTAAGCTTAGCATAAAAAAGGGGCAGAAGTCACTTCTGCCCCTTTCGTCAACTCAATCCTTAAAATTTTACTGTAGCAAGGTCAAGATGGCACGCTGCTGTTGCCCTGCAACCGCCAAGGCTTGGATACCCAACTGTTGGCGTGTTTGCAATGCAACAAGGTTTGCACCTTCCTGGTTCAAATCTGCCAAGGTATATTTTTCCGAACCCACGACGTTCATGGTGACATATCTTTCGGTGAAACTCTCACGGGCTTGCAGAATCGCGACATTCGAGCCAAGGCTCTGGGCATGACCACGCAGACGCGAGATCGCACCATCCAGACGCTTGATTGCAGGATTAAGATTAGAAACAAATTCGTTGTTCTCGCCGATAACTGTAAGACCACCAGTAGCACCACCTGTAAAAAGTTCCTTACCCAGCACGGTATACAGAAAGCTCTGAGTTGCACCACTGTCGAACATTACATTGCTAAAGACACGGGCTTTCATAGTGATTGCGTCACCACCATCAATGAAGTCCAGACCAGGCAAGGTGAGTTGCGAGCTTGAG
>JAHDDM010000008.1 GCA_020629355.1 Rhodospirillaceae bacterium | reverse complement strand
GATACTGTGCAGCTACAGGAATGTCGCCCGATATCGAAGAACAAGACCTGGACGCTGATTACTGCAGGAGATGCCCAATGATCCAGATGCAGACAGTGATGTTTGTGGCGGATAATTCCGGCGCAAAGAAGGTACAGTGTATCAAGGTTTTGGGCGGCTCGAAGCGGCGCACGGCCTCGGTAGGCGACGTGGTGATTGTTTCGGTCAAGGAAGCGATACCTAGAGCGCGTGTCAAAAAAGGTGAAGTGCATCGTGCGGTGATCGTGCGGACTGCCAAAGACGTTAAGCGGCCTGATGGTTCGACAATTCGGTTCGATAAAAATGCTGCTGTGTTGATCAACCAAAAAGGTGAACCGATTGGGACACGGATTTTTGGCCCTGTGGTGCGTGAATTGCGTGCCAAACAGTATATGAAAATTGTTTCACTTGCCCCGGAGGTTATCTGATGGCACAGAAAATTAAAAAGGGCGATACCGTCCAGATTCTTGTTGGCAAGGACAAAGGCAAGCGTGGCGAGGTCACTTTGGTATTGCCCAAGGAAGGCAAGGTCAAGGTTCAGGGTCTGAATTTGATCAAGAAGCACGTTAAGCCGTCTCAGAGCAATGCTGGTGGCATTGAAACCCGCGAAGCAGCGCTGAATGTCTCGAATGTTGCCTTGATTGACCCAAAAGATGACAAGCCTACCAGAGCAGGCTTTGCCATGAAGGATGATGTTAAGGTACGGATCAGCAAACGCTCTGGCGAAGTGATTGCCTAGAGCGGCTTGATCAGGGTGGCTTGATGAGATTGATGAAATAGGAAGTGAGTAATGGCGAAGAACGAACAAACTGCACCGCGTCTTCAAGAGATGTATCGCAATGAAATTTGCGCGGCGATGATCAAGGATTTTTCCTATAAAAATCCGATGCAGGTGCCGAAACTTGAGAAGATTGTGATCAATATGGGTGTTGGCGAGGCTACTCAGGATCGTAAGAAGCTCACCAATGCTATGGAAGAGTTGACGTTGATCGCAGGTCAGATGCCTTTGCGCACCGATGCCAAGAAATCTGTTGCAGCGTTCAAATTGCGCGAAGAAATGGGTATTGGCTGCAAAGTAACCTTGCGCGGACGGCGGATGTATGAATTCCTGGATCGTCTGATCAATGTGGCTTTGCCGCGCGTGCGCGATTTTCGTGGTGTGAATCCGAAAAGCTTTGATGGTCGTGGCAATTATGCCATGGGCTTGAAGGAGCAGATTGTGTTCCCTGAGATCAATTATGATAACGTGACTGATGTTCGTGGCATGGATATTGTCATTTGTACCAGCGCGCATACCGATGATGAAGCCCGTGCTTTGTTGAAGAAAATGAACATGCCTTTTGTGGCTAACTGAATAAAGGATACTGGCAATGGCGAAGAAAAGCGCGATTGAAACCAATAAGAACCGTGCCAAGAAAGTTGCGGCACTGGCGAATAAGCGAAGCAAGCTGAAAGAGGTTGTCCGCAACCGTGAACTTTCACTTGAGGAGCGTTTTGCTGCTCAATTACGTTTGTCTGCATTGCCGCGTAATTCCGC
Source organism: Rhodospirillaceae bacterium (assembly GCA_020629355.1). Lineage (GTDB taxonomy): Bacteria > Pseudomonadota > Alphaproteobacteria > JABSOH01 > JABSOH01 > JABSOH01. The sequence goes on along the minus strand of JAHDDM010000008.1, from coordinate 13,910 downwards.
GCCAACGCGCTTGCGCAATCGTTGTGCACTTTCAGGACGGCCTCGTGGCTATTACCGCAAGTTTGGTCTTTCGCGTATTGCACTCCGTGAACTTGCGCTTTCAGGCAAGCTTCCAGGTGTGGTCAAGTCGAGCTGGTAATAAAGAGCGGTTGTTTTGTCGATGGTAGAACCATTGACAGGCCGTGATAGGGAATAGGTAAGGAGTTTTTAAGATGACGATGAGTGATCCTTTAAGTGATATGTTGACCCGTTTGCGTAATGGTCAACATGCTGGTAAACGTCTTGTGCGTGTTCCAGCGTCGAAGTTGCGCGCTCGTGTTCTTGAGGTTCTGGAACGTGAAGGTTTTATTGGCGGTTTTACCCAAACCCAAATTCGTGATGGCATTGCCGAATTGGAAGTCTCGTTGCGTTATGATCGTGGTCGTCCGGTGATTCGTGGTATTTCGCGCGTCTCAAAGCCCGGCCTGAGGATTTATAGCGGTTCGAAAGATATTCCAGCAGTGAATAATGGCTTGGGTATCTCGATCATCTCGACTCCTGTTGGGGTCTTGGCGGATCACGAGGCGCGGGAAAAGAATGTTGGTGGCGAGATTTTGTGCCAGGTTTATTAACTTGAGCCAGTGATTGTAGAGTGAAGGATAAGGCATTATGACTAGGGTAGGAAAGCATCCCGTGACAGTACCACAGGGCGTTTCGGTACGTCTTGAGGGTGGTCAATTTTATGCTAAGGGCGCTAAGGGTGAATTGCAGATGGCAGTCATGCCTTATGTCGATGTGAATATCGATGGTGATTCGGTGCTGGTGAGTACAAAAAGCTCGATCAAGCGTGCGCGGCAGGCTTGGGGTTCGATGCGGGCCTTGATCCAGAATATGGTGACTGGTGTCAACGAAGGGGTGTCGAAGACCCTTGAAATTAACGGTGTTGGTTATCGTGCTGCGGTGAAGGGCAAGACCTTGGAATTGCAGTTGGGTTTCTCGCATCCAGTATTGATGGATATTCCGGAAGACCTAAGCGTTGAAATTCTAGGTGATCGGAATAATCAGATTAAGATTAGCGGCATCAGTAAGCAGCGGGTTGGACAGTTTGCCAGTGATATTCGTATCTGGCGGCCACCAGAGCCGTATAAAGGCAAGGGCGTAAAATATCTTGGCGAGCGTCTTTTGCGCAAAGAAGGCAAAAAGAAATAATAGGCCTTTATGGTTTTTTGAGGATCAGAGATTATGGCAAAACGTAGTGTACAGAAACTTGATGGTGCGAAACGCCGTGCATCACGGACACGCTTTCAGATTAAGCGGCAGTCTGGACATATTGATCGGGCTCGGGTGCGTTTATCGGTTTTTCGCTCGAATCGGCATATCTATGCTCAGGTCATTGATGATGCTGTTGGACGCACGCTTGCAGCTGCCTCTTCACTTGAGGCAGAGGTTATTGGTGCGGGCAAAGGCAATGCGAATTGTGAGACTGCAACCGTAGTGGGCAAGCTTGTCGCTGAACGTGCGATGAAAGCGGGTGTGGAGAAAGTGGTTTTCGATCGCGGATCATTCCGCTATCACGGTCAGGTCAGTGCTCTGGCAGATGGTGCCAGGGAGCAGGGACTGAATTTTTAACGCTGAAGGATACTGAAGTATGGCACGGGAAAAGAAAGAACGCGAAGACAGCGACCTGATTGAAAAGCTGGTCGGGATCAATCGTGTTGCCAAGGTGGTCAAGGGTGGCAGACGTTTTGGCTTTGCGGCTCTGGTAGTGATCGGGAATGGTCGCGGTATGGTGGGCTTTGGCTCAGGCCGTGCGCGTGAGGTTTCGGATGCGATTCGCAAAGGCGGCGAGCAGGCACGGAAATCGCAACGGCGTTTTGCTTTACGTGAGGGTCATACTTTGCACCATGATGTGGTGGGACGTTATGGCGCGGCGAAAGTTGTGGTGCGAGCAGCCCCTCCGGGAACGGGTATTATTGCTGGTGGCCCAGCCCGTGCGGTATTTGAAGCTTTGGGGGTCAAGGATGTGGTGGCAAAGTCGATCAGATCCTCGAACCCGTATAACCTGATCAGAGCCACTTTTGATGCGCTGGATCAATGTGAAACACCGCGCCAAGTCGCACAGCGTCGTCGGAAGAAGAATGAAGATATTATTCGGCAGCGGCGTTTGGCTGGCGGCGACAATGTGGCCTTGCCGGTAGTGAAGGCTGAGGTTGAAGTATCGGCGGAGACAGAATAATGGCAAAGGCAAAGAAAACTCTTACAGTGCGCCAGACTGGAAGCCCGATACGGCGGACACAGGATCAACTTCAAACTCTAAAAGGTTTGGGGTTGAATAAAATTCGGCGCGAACGTGTGCTTGAGGATACCCCCGCAGTACGCGGTATGATTCGCAAGGTGCGCCATATGGTCGAGGTTGTCTCGGACGCGAGTGGAGAGTAAAAATGGATTTATCACAGTTGAAAGATGCCAAAGGCGCGCGGCATAACCGCAAGCGGGTTGGGCGTGGTGCGGGTAGCGGCACAGGCAAGACCGCAGGGCGTGGCGTCAAGGGACAGAAGTCTCGTTCTGGTGTCAGTATCAAAGGCTTTGAAGGCGGTCAAATGCCGTTGTTTCGGCGTGTGCCGAAGCGTGGCTTTAACAATATTTTTGGCAAAACCTATGTCGAGGTGACTTTGGGTCGCTTGCAGGCTGCGGTGGATGCCAAAAAATTGGACGCGAAAAAGCCGATTAACGCTGAAGTGCTGATTGCAGCAGGTGTTGTCCGTAAAAGCAAATTGGGCAATGGCGTAAAGCTTTTGGGCAGTGGTACACTTAGTGCAAAACTTACGCTGGATATTGCGGCGGCCACCGCGCCAGCCATTGCGGCTGTACAGGCTGCTGGCGGCGAGATTAGTGTTGCTGTCACACCGAAAACGGCGCAATAGTTTGAAATGAGTGCAGTTCCTGGACAGAACCTCGACTGGAGCGTCTTTGGACGCTCGAAGGATTTGCAAGCGCGGATTCTGTTCACGTTGGGGGCGTTGATCGTCTATCGTATTGGTACTTATATTCCTTTGCCGGGGATTGATCCAAATATTCTTGCGGAGATTTTTGAGCAGCAACAGGGCGGCGTGCTGGGTATTTTTGATATGTTTGCTGGTGGTGCGCTTGGGCGTATGACCATCTTTGCCTTGAATATCATGCCGTATATTTCTGCATCGATTATCATGCAGCTCATGTCTTCGGTGTCGCCAGAATTGGCGAAGATTAAAAAAGAAGGCGAATCTGGCCGTAAGCTGATCAACCAATATACCCGTTACCTCACCGTCTTTTTGGCTGCTCTGCAAGGTTATGGTATTGCGGCAGGGCTTGAGGGTCTTAGCGGTACAGGTGGCTATTCTGCGGTGGTTGAGCCAGGAATGTTCTTCCGTGCCACTACGGTGATTACGCTGGTGGGCGGTACGGTGTTCTTGATGTGGTTGGGCGAACAGATTACCCAACGCGGTATTGGCAATGGTATTTCCTTAATGATCTATGCGGGTATTGTGGCGAATTTACCCAGTGCGCTTTCAGGCACGTTGGAATTAGGCCGTACGGGTGCGCTTTCAACCTTGTTGATCATTGCCCTGTTGGTGGGTTCGGTGCTGGTTATTGCGTTTATTGTCTATATTGAGCGCGCACAACGCCGCTTGACGGTGCAGTATCCTCAACGCCAAGGCGGACGGATGTCTGGCGGTGAAAGTTCGCACCTGCCGTTAAAAATCAATACTTCGGGCGTGATCCCGCCAATTTTTGCCAGCTCCGTGCTTTTGCTGCCCCTTACCATCACCAGCTTCCAAAGCGGCGGTGGCGATACATCGGATTGGGTCACGACAATCTCGGCAATGCTTGGGCGCGGTCAACCGTTGTATCTGTTGCTGTTTACAGCCATGATTGTCTTTTTTGCCTTTTTCTATACCGCTGTGGTCTTTAACCCTGAAGAAACAGCCGATAATCTGAAGCGTAATGGCGGCTTTATTCCGGGTATTCGTCCAGGCAGCAATACCGCAGACCATATTGATTTTGTGCTCACGCGCCTTACGACGGTAGGGGCAATTTATCTGGTGATGGTGTGCCTGTTGCCAGAAATTCTTATTTCGCAATATGCCGTGCCGTTTTACTTTGGTGGCACGAGTCTGTTGATTGTGGTCTCGGTGACGATGGACACGGTGACGCAAATTCAGGGCTATATGTTTGCTCAGCAATATTCTGGCTTGATGAAGCGTCAACAGGCGAAACAGGGTAAACAGGGTAAAAAAGGTAAAAGAAAATAAAAAATAAAAAATAAAAAGGGGGAAATGCCGTGACCAGTCATATCGTTCTCTTTGGTCCGCCAGCAGCGGGTAAAGGGACACAGGCCAAGCGTATTGCAGCTGAGGGCAGTTTAACACCTACCTCGACAGGAGATATGTTGCGTGCGGCAGTTGCTGAGGACACGCCATTAGGGCAAAGAGCCGCAGGGATCATGCAGGCGGGTAATTTGGTCGATGATGCCACGATCATGGGCATTATTGGTGATCATCTTGCTAGTGGCGGTGCGCCAGAGGGGGCATTGTTTGATGGTTTTCCGCGCACGGTGGCACAGGCAGAAGGGCTTGATGCCTTGCTTGGCAAACGCGGCGAAAAGGTTTCTGCTGTGGTGAATATTATTGTGCCAGATGAAATTCTGCTGTCTCGAGTCGAATCGCGTATTGCCGAAACTCCAGAAGCCGAACGCCGGGCCGATGATTCGCCAGAAGCCTTAAAAGTGCGTCTGGTGGCGTATCACGAACAAACCGTTCCTGTGTTGGAGTATTATAGAGCGCAAGATAAAGTGTTGGACATTGATGGTACGCAAACCATCGAGGCGGTAACAGCAAGTATTTTGGCAGCTTTAGCATAATTTCTTTGACTGAAGTGCATAACGGTAATTGACAGGCTGCTGGCCTTGGTATAGTTAGACGGCTACATGCAGTGACACTGCTTTTTCCCACCTCATCAGTGTCCAGTAACGCAACTGTTTTTTTGTCTTTTGTTCCGTCACGAGTATTTGAGTGAACGTTAGGTCAGAAACAGGAGTGTTGTTGTGTTTGACCGATATTGATTGAAGAATTTTATTAGACAACATCTCTTAGGGGAAAGAATTTGGCTCGTATCGCAGGAGTGAATTTACCCGCACGTAAGCGCGTGCCGATAGCACTCACGTATATTTTTGGGATTGGACCGCATCAAGCGCACCTGATCTGTTCGGCATGTAATCTCGATGTTACCAGACGCCTTGAGGCACTGAGTGATGACGAGGTGCAGATGCTTCGTGACGAAATTGATCGCAACCACGAGGTAGAGGGCGAATTGCGCCGCAAAATCTCGATGGACAGCAAGCGTCTTTTGGATCTTGGTTGCTATCGGGGCTTGCGGCATCGTAAGGGCTTGCCCTCGCGGGGTCAACGTACCCACGGCAATGCGCGCACCCGTCGTGGTCGTGCCAAACCGATTGCGGGTAAGAAGAAATAATCACGCATCCGCGTCAACAGTATTCTCTTTAGTAATGAAGACCAGGAAGTATCATGGCAACAGCACCAGGTAAGCGCAAAAAGGCGAAAAAGAATATTTCGTATGGTATCGCGCACGTTCAAGCGACGTTTAACAATACCATCATTATGATCACTGATATGCAAGGCAATGCGATTGCATGGTCTTCTGGTGGCGTACGCGGCTTCAAAGGCAGTCGGAAATCGACACCTTTTGCGGCACAGCTTGCGGCGGAAGACGCAGGCAAAAAAGCCAAGGAACACGGCATGAAAACCCTTGAAGTGCAAATTAACGGCCCAGGCTCTGGACGTGAGTCCGCCTTGCGCGCGTTGCAATCGGTGGGTTTTGACATTACGGTGATTCGTGATGTGACACCATTGCCGCACAATGGCTGTCGTCCCAAGAAAAAGCGTCGCGGTTAATCACGCATCTTTTTGAACCCCGTCTGAACATAGAGACATAAAGGCAAAGAACTCATGGCTGATTCGAATCAAATCCAGTTGACGACTAAAAGCTGGAAAGACTTCAAAAAACCTTCAAAGCTTGAACTGGTGCATAGTTCGCGCGGTGCGCGTCATACCACGATTTCTGCTGAACCACTGGAGCGCGGCTTTGGCTTGACCTTAGGCAACGCTTTGCGGCGTGTTTTGCTGTCATCGATTCATGGTGCAGCAGTGCGCTCGTTGACGATTGATGGTGCGGTGCATGAATTTACCGTGCTGAATGGTGTCCGCGAAGATGTCACCGAGATTGTCTTGAACGTCAAGAAACTCGCGCTGAAATTACTCAATGAAGGCCCACGGCGGATTCGTGTTGAAGCCACAGGCCCCTGTGCGGTGACAGCGGGTATGATCGAGACAGGCGGTCATGTTGAGATTATGAACCCTGATCTGGTGCTGTGCACCTTGGATAAGGGCGGTAAGCTGAATATGGAGCTTGAGGTAGTGTATGGCCGTGGCTATATCTCTGAGGATGCCAATCGGCAGGAAATCAGCCCAGGATCCATTGCCATTGATTCGGTCTTTAGCCCGATTAAGCGTGTGGTCTACAAAGTCACGGATACGCGGGTGGGCAATATCACCGATTATGACAAACTTACCCTTGATGTGGAAACCAATGGCGCGATTGATGCTGAAGATGCTGTTGCATTAGCCGCAGGTATTTTGCGTGATCAATTACAGATTTTTGTCAACTTCCAAGAGGAAGAGAAACAGGATGATGTTGTCGATAACAATGCCCGTCTGCTGAAGCGTCTGGTGAAGAAAGTCGATGAATTGGAACTTTCCGTGCGTTCAGCAAATTGCCTGAAAAACGACAATATTGTTTATATCGGTGATCTGGTGATGATGTCCGAACAGGATATGCTGAAAACGCCGAACTTTGGTCGCAAGTCCTTGAACGAGATTAAAGACGTGCTGCAAACCTTCAACCTGCATTTGGGTATGGAGATTGAGGATTGGCCGCCAGAAAACATCGAGGCCTTGAGTGCTTCGCTTGAGGATAATTTCTAGGTTTGGATAGTTATTAAGTTTGACTGAGATACAGGAAGTACGATTATGAGACATGCTAATCGCCGAGGTCGTTTGAACCGCACCGCTTCGCACCGTAAGGCTTTATTTTCCAATATGGCGAATGCGTTGATCAAGCACGAGCAAATCACGACCACCTTGCCAAAGGCCAAAGCTTTGCGTCCCGTAGTAGAAAAGCTCATCACCCGAGCAAAATCGGCCACCTTGGCAGACCGCCGAATTCTGATTGCCAGATTGGGTGATCGTGCAATGGTGACGAAGCTGATTGACGTTCTTGGCACACGTTATGCTGATCGTGCTGGTGGCTATAGCCGCGTCTTGAAAGCGGGTCATCGTTACGGGGACAATGCCCCTATGGCAGTGATTGAACTGGTGGAGCGTGATGAAAATGCTAAAGGCCTGGATTCAGGTCAAGAGACCGAAAACGAAGTCGCGTAAATATCCCTTTATTCACCGTGGAATGCAGCGCGGATAGTGCGCTTGGCAGGTGGTATTGCCAGCAGGTTCGAGAGCATCCCCAAAGGCTTTCTGAGTGCAGGTTTGCCAGCCTTGTCTCCTAAAAAGTCCGTTAGGCCGCGTACCATGAGCCGATCAAGACGGCGGCGTGCCACAAAGTCTTTCAAAAATGCTTGGCTGCCAATATCCAACCCTAAATACTTCGCCTTGATGATCATCTCTGCCAAGGCTTGCGCATCACGCAGCCCGATATTCAAACCTTGTGCTGCAACGGGATGCACGCGCTGATAGGCATCACCAATCAGCACTATACGCCCCTGATAACCGCTTTTGGCCTGTTGCATATTCAGAGGATAGGCGCCGATATAGTCCAACATCTGTATTTCGCCAAGCGGCGCGGGGAAATGGCTGATCAATGTGCTGTCGTCTGGTTCGGTATCATTATGGGTACACCAGATGAGTTTACTGCTGTTGGGGTCTTGAGTGGGCAGCACGACATAGGGTCCCTCAGGCAGTAGAACTTCAAAGGCTTGGCTGTCATGGGGTTGTGTATGCGTCACCCGCCATTGTCGCGCATTTTGGCGATAATCGCGTATCTCAATGTCAATCTCTGCCAATGCGCGGATACCAGAACCCATACCATCGGCTGCAATCAACAAAGGCGTGGTGAGCAATTTTCCAGTATTGGTGCTTATCTCGATGTGGTTTGTGTGCTGGATAAGTTCGGTGACGTGGTGATCAAAAAGTATTGGAATATCGGCTTCTTGTACCGTACGGCGTAGGGTTTTATGCAACAAGGCAGCAGGCAGTATTCGCCCGATAATGTCTTGATCATTGCCCAAACTCAACAGGGTCTTATCTGTGCTGTGAATGTGCATTGTGGCAATTTCGGTGACTTGGGTCTGTAGTTCTGCCCAAAGCTCCAGGTCTTGCAGCAGCAGACGAGTTTCCCGTGCAATGCCGAAATGCCGATCATCAGGGATAGAGACTTTCTCAGGGGCTTTTTCCAGCATCGCAACTGAGCACCCAGCGCGCTTCAACAACAAAGCCAGAGTGCAGCCAACATAGCCGGCGCCTATGATTAAGAGGTCTTTATCGCTCACGGCAGACATGGCTATCCAATTTAATCATCCCAAAATTGCGGTAATAGTACGAGGATTACCGTATAGATTTCCAATCTGCCGACCAGCATCCCGATGATCATTATCCATTTGGCGGGGTCAGTGAAATTGGCAAAATTGCCCGAAGGCCCGATAGAGTCACCGAGTCCAGGCCCGACATTGGCAATCGCTGAGGCCGCGCCAGACATGGCGGTTAAGAAATCCAGTCCCGTCAAGGATAGCCCCCAGGTGATGATGACGAAGGTGACAGCAAACAGCAGGATGAAGCCCTGCACGGAATCGGAAATGTTTTCGTCGATGGGCTTGCCGTTATAGTAAGTGATGAAAACGCCGTTCGGGCTGAGCAGGCGATGGAGCTGAGTTCGTGCTGCGCCAATCAAAACGACAAAGCGAAAGGCTTTGATCCCGCATGAAGTCGAGCCAGCACAGCCGCCGATGACCATAATTGCAAAGAAGAACGGTATCGCCAATTCGCCCCAACGATCATAGGCGGCATTGGCGTACCCTGTGCCAGTGAGAATCGAGGTGACATTAAAGCTTACGAGGTGAATGGCTTTATCCAGGTTCCAGCCCTTGGCGATGTAGAGATAACCGATCATCAACAATATCAGGCATAACAGCAGTCCCAAGAAGAATTGTACCTGTTGATCATGGATAATTTTGCGTGGTGCGCCGCGTAACCCTTTGACGAGTAGAATGAAGGGCAGAGAGCCTAAGACCATGAACAGAATCGCAACCCAAGAGATATGCGGGTTATTGAAATGACCAAACGAGCGATCATGGGTGCTAAAGCCGCCTGTGGCGATGGTGGTCATGGCATGGTTGACGGCATCGAAATTGTTCATGCCAGCTAATCTGTAGGCAATGACATTGGCGATACTCAGGCCGATATAGACCATGACAATCCAAATGGCGACCTGTGCGGTTCGTGGCAGAGCCTTTTCGTTTCTATCCGTCATTTCCTGTCGAAAGAGCTGCATGCCACCAACGCCAAGTTTTGGCAGCATGACCACGGCCATGAGAACAATGGCAATCCCGCCGAGCCATTGCAGGATAGAACGCCAGAGCAATAGCCCTTCGTGCATGTTGTCCAAGCCAACCAGTACGGTTGCGCCAGTGGTGCTGAGTCCAGAGACGGCCTCGAACAGTGCATCACTATAGCTATAGACCTCTGGTGCCAGCCAGAGCGGTAAGGCAGCAAAGAGTGGAATGACCAGCCAGGTCAGCATCATCAACAGGAAGCCACCGCGCAGGGTAAGCTGTTGGCCTTTATATTGCCAGCAGACAGCTAGCATAGCCAAACCTGCTGCTGCTGTGATGATTGCCGATAGGCCAAAGTCTAACCATTCCGGCCGGCCGTAGAGAAGGTCAGCCCCAAATGGAATCAGCATACCTGCACTGAGTACCAGTAGGAATTGCCCGATGAGTCTAAAGATTGTGCCCCAAAACAATAAACGCTCCTAATTTCTTTATCTTTTGCCTGTTATTAGTATAATTCTGAAAACCAGAACTTGCGTGCAAGTTCTGGCAAGCACGACTGTGCGCCGCCGCACAAGAGGCGAGAAGCGGCTTTGCCGCGACAGGGATGAATAAAACTGCGCACTCGCGTAGGCGATAGGCCAATAGCGCAAAGCGCATGGCCTATTTGCCGTGAGCGATAAAGACTCTACCATCGCAAACCCGCCATGACATAATCAAAACGTGCGCCGAAATACCTCCCAAGTTCTGCACTGGCAGAGGCGACATCGTGGCCTTGTGCCAGCAAGGCATTCCAATCATCACGGTGAACGCCTTGGGTCAGGAACAGGCTTGCAATACCAGCATTATTTGCGCCCTGAATATCGTGGTGCAGGGAATCGCCGATTGCCAATACCCGCGCGGGATCATGGGGGTATTGTTGTAGAATCAAGTCATAAAGCTCTTTGGCGGGTTTGCCGTGGCTCGTGGTTTTTCCGCCCATTTCGCGGTATTGCTCCAGCAGCAAGCCTGGGCAGTCTTTGATCACGCCGCCCTCTGGTGAATATAGATCAGGATTCGCACAGACCAGAGGCAGATCAAGTTCCAGTGCTTGTTGCAGAATCGGTCTGTAGGCCGCGACAGGTTGCCCAAGACCCGTGAGCAGCAGGAAATCGGCAGAGGTAAGGTCATTCACGGCATGATAGTCGAGGTCTTCTGGCAGATCGTAGCCTTCAGGCCAGTGGATACCATAATAATTGCGCCCTAAATTGCTATAGAAGCCGTCTGGTCTTTCGCGTAGGCAATGCAGGCAATGTTCGCCAGAGGTGATAATGTCATCCCATAGACCTTCGCGCAGACCCATACCGTGCATGAGGCTTCGAGAATGGCAGGCACGTTTCGAGGAATTCGACAGCACCAGGAGCGTTTTATTCGGCATGGCCCGAAGCTGCTCAAGGGTTTCGGCAAAGTGCGGATATAAAGCCTGACCATCATGGACAACGCCCCACTGATCGAACAGAAACAGGTCATGGTGTGCGGCTATTTCCGAAAGACCCTGTATGGATTTTGACATTATACTTCCTGATGAAGAACCAGCGTGATCCCTTGATCAACAAGCGGTTGGGTTGGGGTGAGATCGTTGAGGTCTTGCACTATCCACAGGATACTGGTTCTGGTCATTGCTGAAGAAAAATCGGCGAATGCAGTCGCACTTTTTGCATCCTGCTGCAATGCCACCAGCGCGGCAAAGCTGATATGGACAAAGCGGACACCAATATTATGCAGGGTGTTGCAGTCTGCTTCAAGCAGGTTTTCATGCCACTCTAATCCGAATCGTGCGCCGTCTTGATGCAGGGTCTCAAGGCCAGAAATTGCCGAGTCGAGGTCTTTGGCCTTGAAGACAAAGACACAACGCGGGGCAATTCTTTGCCAGATTTTGGCCATCTGTTGCAACGAGGCCGCCAGCAGTCTGTGGCTGAGTACAGCGATGGGAATGTTACAGAAGAGATTACTCCGTCCGGTATCGTGTTTGTTCAGCAGCAAGAGCATTTGAGCCAAGAGCATCATAATATGCTGGCTGTTCGCTTTGGGGTCTGAGGCAAGGGTTTCAATGGCGACAGGTGCGCCTTGGGGGGTGGGCAGAAAGTCGATTCGTGCGTAATCGCCTTGTATTTTTTGGCTCTGTATGTCCTTGATCCCCAGATAGCTGAGCTTGAAGGCTTCTTGATCATGCAGGCGTTCGGCAACATCAGCGATGGTGATTACCTCAGGGGTGGTGTCTATTACTGGTTTTTGTTCAGGGGCATGACGCTGTTTGAGCTGGTTAATCTGCACCCGTTGCAACAGTATCGTTTGCATCAGTATCGCCAACAGGATAATGCCCAGTATCATCGGCAGGGCAATCTCTGTGGGGAGTCGCAGCGGAAAGCTGTGGGCAAAGAAGCCAATAGCGCCACAGAGTGGTATTGCGATGATCGGGATGAAGTATTTGATCATTGTAAAACTAAGGAGTGTATTTGACGAAGCAAGTGTAGCATAATAAACAGCAGATGTAATTCTACAAACAGGAGAGAACAGATGACTTTTCGCGCTTTAGTCGTTCGCAAGGACGAGGACACCACCACAGCAGCAGTCGAAAACCTTGCTATGGATCAACTGCCAGAGGGCGATGTAACCGTCGCAGTGGAATATTCGACATTAAACTACAAAGATGGGCTGTGTCTAGGCTCTGGTGGTGGATTGGTGCGAAATTACCCGCATGTTCCAGGGATTGATTTTGCTGGAACGGTGGAGTCTTCAGACAATCCGAATTTCAGTGCGGGTGATCGGGTGGTCTTAACAGGCTGGCGCGTTGGCGAGGTACGTTGGGGAGGCTACGCTGAAAAGGCGCGCGTCAAGGGTGAATGGCTGGTGAAATTACCAGAGAACCTTTCAAGCCGTCATGCTATGGCGGTGGGCACGGCGGGTCTCACGGCGATGCTGGCCATCAATGGACTGGAAGCCCATCATGTCTGTCCTGGCGAATTGCCCGTATTGGTGACGGGGGCAAGCGGCGGCGTGGGTTCGGTTGCGGTCAGTCTTCTGGCGCAGCTCGGCTTTCAGGTTGCGGCGGTCACAGGACGGCCTGAAACCGCGGATTATCTCCGTTCTTTGGGTGCAACAGAGATTATCGCCCGTGAAGAGCTGGCGGAAACCGTCAAGAGACCCTTGGAATCAGAACGCTTTGCTGGGGCGATTGATGCGGTGGGCGGATCGATGTTGGCGCGGCTGTTGGGACAGATTGCCTATGGTGGCTCTGTTGCAGCCGTGGGTCTTGCTGGTGGTGCAGGTTTGCCCGCGACAGTGATTCCATTTTTATTGCGCGGGGTGAATCTGTTGGGCATCGATTCGGTGATGCAGCCTCTGGCGGCACGCGAGGCGGCTTGGGCGCGGCTGGACAGTCTGTTGAACCGTGATCAGCTTGAGACCATGATCACCGAAGCCACACTGGAAGACTTGCCGACACTTGGCAGCAATATTCTGAAAGGCCAAGTCCAAGGCAGAGTAGTGGTGACGATATAGCTTAACATTTCCGATTGAAGCAGCGTGCTTTGATCTTGCGTGTATAAAACCATTGTGAACCTGTGCCAGTATTCTCTATCGAAAATACAAAGTATCTTTTTGGCGGCGAGAGGAGTTTTTGCGCATCCTCAGAAGTAAAATAGGTGATTCTCATTCCGTTTTTTTTGATGACTTTGAGGTTTTCCATCGGCTGGTAGTCGAGCATGTAGCGTTTGACTTTCCATTGTTTATTGTCGGTAAAGTGTAGGGCAAAATCTGCTTTAGGCGTCAGATCGTTGAATATTGGATTGAATACAGTTCTGTAATGTCGATCTGCGTCGATATATTTGATATAGTTGTGTTCTTTTGCTACCCAAATTTCCTGTTCGTCATTGCGAGCAATGCTGATCCAATCCTGAGCATCTATCGATTCGTATTTCAAGGCGCCGCTATCAGTATGATGTGTGGGCGTATCGGTACATTCACCCCAAATCCCACCACTGTTCTTAAAGCCACTCCAGAAATTAACAAATATGACAAATTTCTTGGTAGTTTTGAAATAGGTGCCTTTGAGCCAGCTACCTTGGTATTCCTTAAAATCTTTTGGATCAAACTCAAATTTGAAATCCAGGCGTTGAGAAGTCTCTTTAATGATTTCGCCATCAAGATTAAAATTCAGATGCTGTATTGTATTGTCATCGACACGCAACCGATTGCGCACAGCAGGATTGGCCTTTTCGCCTGTTTGACTATAATCAGTGGTGGTGCAGTCAAGCATATATCCAGCGTGTGCTATGGC
>JAHDDM010000187.1 GCA_020629355.1 Rhodospirillaceae bacterium | reverse complement strand
TATTTGAGGAACGGAAATGAGCGATTTGCCCCTAGATGCGCAAAAGATAGGTAAATGGAGGTCTCCATGTCTGTATTTAGCACAAAATTACTGAAATGGCACCATGTTCAGAATCGCCTTCTGCCGTGGCGAGAGGCAACGCCTGATCCGTATAAAGTCTGGCTTGCAGAAATTATGCTTCAGCAGACGACTTTTGCCACGGTGACGAATCGTTTCAAGGCGTTTCTGGAATGGTTTCCTGATGTAGAAAGCCTCGCAAGCGCGTCTCAGGCAGAGGTTCTTCAGCATTGGGCAGGGCTTGGCTATTATGCCCGGGCGCGGAATCTGCACCGTTGTGCACAAATTATTGTCTGTAAGTATCACGGGATATTCCCAAACGACATTCCCGCCTTGCGGACTTTACCAGGAATTGGCGACTATACCGCCGCCGCCATTGCCGCGATTGCTTTTGATCAATCAGGCTATGCCATTGACAGCAATATCAAGCGGATATTCGCGCGTTTTACGCGCTATGAGAAACCTGTCACGGAACGGACTCCTGAATTGCTGGATTTTTTTGATCACAGTCAACGCGGCCATTCGCCGCGTCATCACCTTGAGGCATGGCTGGACTTCGGCGAGACTCTGTGTCGTGCGCGAAATCCTGATTGCCCAAATTGTCCTGTCAGAGAACACTGTTTGGGGCACGATATTGCCGAAACATTACCGATCAAAACTGCCAAAAAACCCAGACGGCAATTACATGCCTATGGCTATTGGTTGACGAATGCAGATGGGATGTGTGTTTGGTTGCGGCGTAGGCCACAAAAAGGCTTGCTGGCAGGGATGCTGGAGATTCCGACTTCAGACTGGCAGGAAAAACCTGCACAGCATCCTCATCTTTTGCCTGCTGTGGCGTGGCGCAAGACAGGACAGACTATTCAACACCGCTTTACCCATCTTGACTTGAATGTCGATATTGTCTCTGGCACGACAGAGCAGTGCTTGGATTCTTTTGGTCTGGAAAGTGGCTGGTATCCTGTGGCAGATATACCGCGACTTGGTTTGGCAAGTTTGATGAAAAAAATTGTAGGCGCAATGTACAGTAAAGGGTAAAGTCGAATCATGTCTTTTAACGAATTTCACACTTTCATCATCAGCGTCTGGACACAGCCGGTGTTTGATACCGAGCTTGGCGTTTGGCTGAGTGCAATATTGCTTCTGTTGCTTGGGTTTCTGTTGCGTGGTTGGGTTTCACGACTGATCATCAAACGCCTGATGAAACTTGCTGCAAAAAGCAAAAATACCTTCGATGATGAATTTGTTGTCGCCTTAAAGCGGCCTATTGAGCTTCTGGTATTGGTGACGGCGGTATATTTTTCGCTAAATTTGATCCCGTTTAATGAAGCCAGTAAACTCGTGGTCGACAAATTGATCAATTCGGTCTTTTTATACGCGATTTTTCGGGCATTCCTTGAATTAACAGACCCATTATTACGCTTGACACACAAGCTGAACGGACGGTTTGACCTTGCTTTGACCGATTGGTTGCGGCGCATCACGCGGATTGTGATTATGATTCTTGGCGTGGGTGCAATTTTTGAGGTCTGGGGCATCCCCGTAGGCTCTATTATTGCTGGACTAGGACTAGCAGGTGCAGCAGTTGCCCTTGGTGCGCAAGAACTGTTCAAGAATCTTATCTCTGGCATTATGATCATTGCCGAGCGTCGCTTTGAGGCGGGTGATTGGATTAAAGTCGATGGTGTTGTCGAGGGCACCGTGGAATGGATTGGTTTCCGCTCGACCCGTATCCAGCGTTTCGATATGGGGCCAGTGTATGTTCCGAATGGTTATCTGGCGGATAATCCGATGACGAATTTTACCAAGCGTGATCACCGCCGGATTTACATGACGATTGGGCTGGAGTATGCCACCTCGACGGCGGCACTCGAGGAGATTCGCGATGCGGCCAGAGCATGGATCGAAGCCCATCCGAAGATAGAAAAGCCTGATCAAATCTCGACTTTTGTCAATATTGATAGCTTTCAGGATTCTTCGATAGGGCTGATGATTTACTGCTTCACCACCACGACAAATTGGGGCGAATGGCTTGAAGTCAAAGAGGAATTACTTTTTGCCCTCAAGGGTATCGTGACTGATGCTGGCAGTAGTTTTGCTTTCCCAAGCCAGAGTATTTATCTGAAAAATGCACCGCCAGAGGCACTACAACCATGACGATACCTGAAAAAACTTCTTGTGTGATTATCGGCGGTGGCATCATGGGCACCAGCATGGCCTATCACATGGCGGAGTTGGGTTATGAAGATGTTGTTCTTTTAGAGCGTAAGAAGCTCAGTTGCGGGACAACATGGCATGCTGCTGGTCTGTTGACGCGCTCGCGGGCGAGTGCCAATTTGATCAGATTGGCGAAATATTCTCTGGAACTTTATACCCGTCTGCCTGAGGAAACGGGACAGAGTATCGGCCTGAAGCTGAACGGCAGTCTGAGCGTCACCAGTAATCCTGAACGGCTGGAGGAATTTCACCGTGGCATGG
>JAHDDM010000007.1 GCA_020629355.1 Rhodospirillaceae bacterium | reverse complement strand
AAGCTCGACACGCTCGATCAAAATGCCCGAATCATAATTGTCCAGAGTCGCTTGCAACAAAACCGCAGCCTTTTGCTCAATATCCGCACGCCCATCCGTGACCACCGAATCAAACTTGGCCTGTCCCACCACCTCGCGCATCGCACTTTCTGCAGCAATCTTCACCGCCCGTTCAGGATTTTGCATATTGAATAGAAAGTCCACCGCATCCAACACGCGATAGAACACCGTAAAGTCCATATCGACGATATTCTCGTCACTGGTCAAAATCAGGCTTTCCTCGGAGACGTCCCGAACAGTCGAGTTATCGCCAAAGCTTCGATAGCCAATATTCACACGCCGCGAGCGCTCTACTTCAGGCTTGAGCACCTCGCCAATAGGGCTTGGGTAATTATAATGCAGCCCCGGTGCTGTACGCTCCCAAAGTTTGCCGAAAACAAGCTCCACGCCCTCTTGCCCTGGCTCAACCCGATACACACCAGACCCCAACCACACGGCAGCAACACCTAAAACAACCAGCAACAGACCGCGCCCACCACGCATCGGCGAGAAATTCTTGAATTTCTCCTGACCTTTGCGCAACATATCCTCGATGTCTGGACTACTGCCATTCTCCCACGGGCTTTTCGGACGACCACCGCCACCTTTAGAACCACCGCCAGATCCACCACCCCAAGGGCCATTATTAAAAAATGCAGGAATTCGGATGTTCAGCATAGTTCGCTATCCTTCGATGCGGGGGAAAATTGGTAAATATACCTAATATATGGACAGTACCGTGCAAAAAACAAGATGACCTAATTTGCACAGTTCTTATTAATTTGATTATTGGCCTTGGTAAAGCCACTCAACGAAAATGTATCTTTAGTATCAGTGCCCCGCTTGGAACGCGACTTCACCAGCATACTTGACCCCTTCCGAAAAGCCTTGATCAGAGTCTCAGCCTGCTCTGCCTTGGCATAAGCGCGCTCCCCCTCGGTATCAAAGACAAAGGTCTTGCCGTTGACAATAACATCTATCTGCGCGGGTCCTATCGGATATCCCAACTCAAGACTGATTTGAGACATCGTGCCCTCCTCAGGGAAATGCGTGACAAAAGCAAACACATCGCCGCGTTTGGTATATTTCCCCACGCTGGCCTTAGGCTGAGACCACATATTACAGACAAGGCCGCCATTGGATTTATAGGTTCCCGCCGTCCAGTTCTTATAGACACCAATGACCTCGGCGTGCGCACGGTTCTGAGTATTAAAAACAAACAATACACCAATCGCCAGACAGCTGATCAAGCTCAGCAAAATCAGGGACAGAAAACGTTTAAGAGCCAGTGTACGCACCAGAAAATTGTTCATCGTAAAAGCCCGAATCATGAGGTTAAAAATTCATCCAATCAGCACAAACCACACCACAAAGCCTAACTTTGCGATATTTCAGAGAAGTATAACCCTAGAAGCCATAAGATACAAGCTTTACGCACAAAGAAAAAGCTGTGGCAGGCACCCCCACCACAGCACACACGACCGCAAAAACATGAAAATAAATCAGGCTTTCCAGAAGGGTTTTTCCGCTTCTGCTCTGGCTTCAAAGTACGAAACACCAATATCATCGAGCATTCTGTAGTCCATCGAGGCCAAATATTGCCGGGATTTTCTACGCTCTGCAAAAACGGTGAATAGGGCAACAATACCATTATAGGCTGATTTTATTGCAGAAGCATAGACAGCAACAGCATCACCAATAGACAGATGTGAGGTTTCATTTTGACGAACAACAGACATGAGAGAACTCCTTGAAGAAAAAATTATTAAAATGCTTAATGAATTTAAGCTGAGCATGTTTTGCTTACAGCCCATATATCGCTCGATACACGCTTAACAACAAGCGAAATAAATTTTATTTTTCATTAAATTTTTTAATAATGATTTGCACTCTTGCCACACTTGTCTTATGGTGAGCAATGGCGAAAAAACACAAAAAAGCCCCGTTCTGGAAAAAGGAGGGAAACCAGAACGAGGCCATCTTGTTTTGTCTGTTGTGGATGGGAGGGAGAAAAACCACAACCGAACAAGAACAGTTATAAGACCAGACAAGAGGCTTTACAATCGAAACATCATCATGTATCCATTAGATATATTCATGAGATGCCACAATGTTTCCACATCTGCCTAGCACCAGCCAACTGCGTACCTTTGAGGCAAGCGCACGTCACCTGTCCTTTACGAGAGCGGCAGAAGAACTTTTTCTGACCCAGTCTGCAATCAGCCACCAAATTAACGGACTGGAAGAGCTGGTGCAGCAAAAACTGTTTCTACGGCAAAATCGCCGCCTGATTCTCACCAGTCAAGGCCATGAGTTCCTATTGATCGTGCGTAAAGTCCTACCCATGCTCCAGCGTAGCGTTGAGAAAATGCGCGAAGGCAATGCCAGCAAAAAAATCACCATCAGTACCTTACCTTCTATTGCCGCAACATGGCTGGTCTCGAAGTTAGGACGATTGCGCTGTGCCTTTCCTGATATTGACTTGATGGTGATTGCCTCAGATACACCAGATAATTTCAGTTCTGGCGATACCGTCGATTTTGCCATCAATTTTAGCCACCCCGTCTCAAAAGATATGTGGCAGCGCAAAATTATGGATGAATATTATCTGCCTGTTTGCGCACCTAGTCTGCTGGAAAACTCCGAACGCCCCCTACGACAACCAAGTGATCTTGCGCAACATACCTTGATTCATCAAGACGATACACTCGGCTGGAATGGCTGGTTCAGCTATTACGAGCTGAATACTGTAACGCCAGAGCATATCCTATCCTTTAGCCACGGCGACTTGGCAATTCAAGCCGCGATAGAAGGTCAAGGTGTCGCACTCGCCCGACGCCTGATGGTACAGCGCGCACTGGAGCAGAGAAATCTCATCCCACTGTTTAATAAACCACTGCCGACTCGGCGGAAATACATGATTATTACACCACAAGAGAATGTGGAAAACACCGTGATGATGGACATTATCCACTGGCTATCAGAAGAAGCCGCCCATGACGAAACCATTATGAAGAACAGCTGTTACTAGGTAGCCCACTCATTCTTCAAGATACATCCGAATAATCTGCACTGGCTCATCCACCACGCGACCATTGCCACCTGTACCACCAGGGATAGCCTCGATATGCTCCATCCCTGCACTGACTTGCCCCCAAACCGTATACTGACCATCCAGATGCGGCGCGTCATCATAAACAATAAAAAACTGGCTATCCGCACTGTTCGGGTTCGAGGTTCTTGCCATGGAAACCGTACCGCGCACATGAGGCTGCCGCGAAAACTCCCCATCAAGTTTTTGCCCTGAACCACCGCTACCCGTGCCTGTCGGGTCGCCAGTTTGCGCCATAAAGCCCGGGATCACACGATGGAATACCACACCATCATAAAACCCCTCTGCCACCAGCTCTTTGATTCGCGCAACATGATTCGGCGCAAGAGCAGGCAAGGTTTCAATCTCCACCGTACCGCTTTCCAATTCCATTACAATCTTTTCTTCAGCCATTGCTGCACTCCCCATCATTAGCCACAAAACCATTGCCGTAACAATCATACGCCAACTCTTAAAACCCTCGCCTAAACGTCCAAAATCCGCTATGAAAACCATTGTTTACCTCTCATTATTCACTTCCTATATATTATGACACATTCCCATAGTGATGCAAACCTTCATCACTTTTCTCTTGCACCCATGATGGCCTGGACCTGCCCCTATGGTCGCTATCTGATGCGGCAGATAGCGCCGAACCTCAGGCTGTATTCTGAAATGCTGGTCGATCAAAGCATCATTCACGGCAATCGCCACCGCCTACTTGCGCATCATGCAAACGAGTTCCCCCTTGCTTTTCAACTGGCTAGCGCTAATCCAACGACTCTGGCACAGGCCATACGCGCCTTACATGACCATACCGAAAGCACAGCCATTGCCGAAATTAACCTGAACGTTGGCTGCCCATCCCCGCGGGTTCAAGCTGGCGGCTTCGGCGCATGTTTAATGAAAGACCCCGTACTGCTTGGTGAATTGGTTGCCGCCATGCACGAAACCAGCCGCGTCCCCATCAGTGTCAAAATGCGTCTAGGAGTCGATGATCATACTGGCTATGAACGTTTAATACACCTAACAGAAATTCTGCAAAGAAATCACTGTACACATCTGATTCTCCACGCCCGCACCGCATGGCTGAAGGGTCTTGACCCCAAGAAAAACCGCACCATACCGCAACTAGACTACAATACAGTACACCGCCTCAAGGCCGACAAGCCAGATATGCGCATCATCATCAATGGCGGCCTTGCAGAAAAAGAAACATGCCTTGAGCAGCTTCGACATGTTGACGGCGTAATGATCGGGCGCGCCGCTTTTGCCAATCCGTGGCTCATGGCAGAGTTAAATGCAGCACTTTTTGCCACTGAAATACCAACCTTTGAAGCCATATTGCAAAAAATGCTCCCGTTCTGGCAAGAGTCTTTGGCACAAGGCGCAAGGCCGCAAGAAATGTTGCGTAGTGCCATGAACCTGATTAGCGGAGTCTCTGGCGCAAAACTCTGGCGCACCACCCTGACGGATCTCACAAGAGAAAAAAATCCTCATCTGGAGAGCCTCTTGAAAATAGCGGCTTAGAGCACAAAATGCAGATAATACCCTCGCCTGCCTGCCCGCAAAGCCTTTTCAGCATAGCGCGTCTGGATACCATACCAGGGCTGTTGCCAATCACTGGCCTTGGTTGCCTGCCAGCGAAATTCTGGGAATTGCTGCATCAACACAAGAATTGCCTCAAGATAGTCTTCGTGGTCTGTGGCGATGCAAAGCTGTCCACCATCACAGAGAACACGCCGAATCTGCTGCAAAAGACTCGTATTGATCAGGCGACGACGACGATGACGCACTTTCGGCCACGGATCAGGAAAAGGAATATCGATACGATGAAGGCATTTATTCGGTATTTTACCGATTAAATCTCGAACATCATCAACAAAAAGGCGAATGTTACACCTTGAAGGGGTTTCGCTAGTATAATGCTCCGAAATAGACGTTAAGAGTTTGGCAACGCCATTCTCATACGGTTCTGCACCAATAAAGTTCTGCTGAGGAAATAACAACGAACGCTGAAACAGATATTCTCCCCTGCCAAAGCCTATTTCAAGATTCAACGGCAAATCTGGCTGAGCAAAAGCTTCACGAGGATCCCAACAACCCTCTTCTGGTATATCCAAAGCCAATTTTGGCAATAAATCGCTGTAGACCTCGCTTTGATACGGGCGCAATTTGCGGCCACGACGCCGCCCGAAAGAACGAAATTCGGTCACTATATACTCTCTCCAAACATTAAGAGTTTGCAGAGAGACACCGTCGGTTAATCTTCTTCGTCAAACTCAACGAAATTATCCACCAACTGCTGACAAAGATCGAGCACTTTTTTACGCTTGTGATGATCCTCTATCTGCATACAGGAAGACATTAAAGTATAAACCTCCTTCGCAAAAGGCCCTTCCATCACCAGACTTTGCAATTCTTTTTCCTCCGAAAGCGATAGTACACTACCCGCATCTTGCACAAAACGAGGAAAAAAGTTTGAAATTGGTACAGCCAAAACACCCGCTATATGAAATAGACGGCTACTGCTGACCCTGTTTGCGCCACTTTCATACTTCTGAAGTTGCTGAAAAGAAATATCCTCAAGAAGAACTGCAAGCTGATTCAACGTCAAACGCGCTCTCTGGCGGTAATAGCGAATTTTCTGGGCGATATACAGGTCAATATTAGGATTACTCAGGTCATCGGATTGATTCATTATCTTAACTCTAATCTTAAATATGTTTGAGGATCAAATTGCATTATAAAAACACTTGGTTCAGTTTTTTACTCTTCAATCATTTTGCGACAGCATAAATTCTCGAAGCTTTTTTTCGTGAACCAGATTACTTGCCTCACACCCTATCACAGCCTGATCAACATCGGAATAGAAAAGAGCGTTTTCTCTTGGATTGCCACACTTTCGCCTGAATATAGACACAATCTTTTTGGGAGAAATTGTCAACCCTGAATAAACTTGCAGAAGGTCTGCACCAGCTTGCAATTTGAGAATGGCATCAGATTGACAAGATATTCCGCCAACGCCAACCAGAGGTACCGCACCTGCCAAATGCTGATAGGCGCGCGCCAGATACATCGTTGAAAGCGCAAAAAGCGGTGCGCCAGATAGGCCACCTATTTCCTGTTTATGCTGGCTCTGCACTGCCTCTGGTCTAGAGACCGTCGTATTCGAGATGATAAAACCATCAAATTCTTCCGCAACACCAGCATCAAGTAAGCGGTAAAAATCATCCTCTTCTTCCCAGTCTGGTGCGACCTTGATCAACATTGGCGGCTTGAGTGACGTTTCTTGGGCAGATTGCTGCCTTGCCTCACGGATTTTTTGTAATAGGCGGCGCATCCCTGCACCGCGTTGCAACGCCCGCAAACCTGGCGTATTTGGCGATGATAAATTGATGGTAAAATAATCCGCATAGGGCAAGGCTTGCCTAAAGCAGGTAATATAATCCTGCAAGGAATCTGGCGAATCTTTATTTGGGCCAATATTGATCCCCAATATTTCAGCTCTTTTGCCTCTGTCGCGCTGAACACGCTGCACCAGAGCCTCAATACCCCGATTATTAAACCCCATCCTATTGATCACAGCCTTATCTTCAAGTAGGCGGAACAACCTTGGCAGAGGACTCCCCAACTGCGGCTTTGGCGTTACTGTACCGACCTCAACAAAGCTGAACCCCAGACGCATCAGGCCATTAAAGGCGACAGCGTTCTTGTCCAGCCCCGCTGCAACACCCAATCGATGCGCAAAAGACAAACCAAAACACGAGATGTCTTTTTGTCCATGATGTGAAGACAAAACGGGCAGAGCGCCATAAAACTGCAACAGCCGTATCGCAACACGATGTGCCAATTCTGGTGGCAAATGATGAAGAATATTGAACATAACCTGAACAACCTGATATGAATGAATACTATATAACTACACTGAACAACCCAAATAGCGGATAAAAATTTACGGAGGCAATGATGACGCAACCCTATTCCATGCGTATTGCTCAGCATGGTGGCAGTGATGTCTTTGAGCAGATACCCCTAGAGCTTACCACACCCCAACCCAATGAAGTACGCATAAAGCATATTTCTATCGGACTGAATTTTATTGATACCTATCACCGTAGCGGCCTGTATCCCGTGCCATTGCCTGCAATTCTTGGCGCTGAAGCCGTGGGCACAGTCGATGCAATAGGGGCAGATGTCGATCACCTGAAACTTGGTGATATTGTTGGCTATTACAATACGGGTCTCGGAGGCTATGCCACCCACAATACCCTTTCAGCAGACCGCGTTTTTGTTATCCCTTCGTTCATTCCCGCAACAAAGGCCGCCGCTATCCTGCTCAAGGGCCTCACTTGCGAATATCTGATCAAACGCTGTTTTCCTGTTCAGACTGGACAGACCGTACTTGTTCATGCCATTGCTGGCGGCGTGGGACTGATTGCCTGCCAATGGCTAAAACAATTAGGTGCTACCGTGATCGGCACAACCTCAACTACGCAAAAAGCCGAAATTGCTACGGCACATGGCTGTGATCACATTATCCGTTATGATCACGAAGATATTGCTCAGCGCGTTATGGACTTTACAGATGGTGCAGGTGTTCCCGTGGTTTTCGACGGTGTCGGAAAATCCACCTTTGAGGCATCCCTCGACTGCCTACAGCCCAGAGGCACCATGGTTTCCTTTGGCAATGCTTCTGGTGCAGTGGATGCCATAGCACCAGCAATACTCGCAACAAAAGGCTCTTTGTATCTCACCCGTCCAACACTAGGGCATTATATCGCAACGCCTGAAGAGCTACAACAGTCAGCAGATGCGCTATTCACAGCAATTCAAAATGGTGTCCGCATTGACTGTGATACCGAATTCAATCTTACCGATGTTGCCCATGCCCATGAGACTTTACAGGCACGCAAGATTATCGGGCAAGCAATTTTACGGCCTTAAATATGGCACAGACCAATACTATCTTTGCGCTATCTTCAGCCTCTGGCAAAGCAGGTCTTGCGGTGATTCGCATATCCGGCGCACAGGTGCAGAATCTCTTTCAAAAGATGATTCCCATCCCAATACCAGCCGCTAATTTTATGCAATATACCTGTTTTTATGACCCAGAAACACAAGATATTCTCGATTTTGGTTTCTGTGTCTTTTTTACAGCACCAAAAAGTTTTACTGGCGAAGATTGCGCAGAACTGCACATCCATGGCGGTCTAGCGACTATCCAGTCTATACTTGTCGCATTAAGCAAAATACCGAATTTTTACCCTGCTGAAGCTGGAGAATTCTCCAAGCGCGGCTTTTTGAACGGTAAATTTGATTTAACACAGGCCGAGTCCCTGATTGACCTGATTGATGCAGAAACCGAACATCAGCGCCGCGCGGCATTATCCCATACACGCGGAGCCTTACATCAACTGTATCAAGACTGGTGGTATCGCCTGAGCGAACTTCGCGCCTATACCGAAGCCTGCCTGGATTTTCCTGATGAAGAGATACCCGATACTCTCGAAGAGCATATCTTCACCCATAGCGAGACTCTAAGGGCTGAAATTACACAGCATCACGACACTGCCCCGAAAGGTGAAAGGTTACGGCTCGGGACAAAAATTGCCATCATTGGCCCTAGTAATGCTGGCAAATCGAGCCTGATGAATTACCTTGCCCAGACTCAGGCCGCGATTACGTCTCCGATTGCAGGCACTACCCGCGATAGTATCGAGCTGCATATTGATATTGCTGGCTATCCCGTTAAACTGATTGATACAGCAGGCATTCAAGAAACATCTGATCCCATTGAACAGGAAGGCATAAAGCGCGCCCGACAACATGCGGAACAGGCAGACCTTCTGTTAATCATGTTTGATGGCAGCCAACCTATAGCGGACTATAACGAATTTATAAGCCCCCCCCCAAAACAACCAGCAATAATCATACTAAATAAGATTGATCAAGGACTTAACAGGTATAATAATATTATACTTAATAAACCCCACGCACATATACTCTCCATCTCCCTTGCGGAATCCTCTGGATTATCAGAACTTTATCACGCCATCACTCGAAATCTCGAAACACTTGCAGGAGGTAGCCACGCCCCGATTATTATGCACACGCGCTACCAACAGGCACTACGCAACACTCTAAATGCACTCGACAGGGTCAAGCAAATGCTGGAAACAGCACAAAAAACCGATTCTAGTGTCGATTTAGTCTTGATTGCAGAAGAATTACGCATCGGGCTCAACTCTATTGCTCAAATTATCGGTAAAGTCGATGTTGAAGACCTGCTCGAAATAATTTTCTCGCGATTTTGTATCGGAAAATAGTATAGGATAGGTTAAAATAAACTTCTAACGAGATGTTTCACGTGAAACATTGTACAATATTTTGATGAAAAATACTTGGGACATTATTGTTATCGGTGGCGGTCATGCAGGGTGCGAAGCCGCCTATGCTGCTGCACGCAAAGGCTGTAAAACCCTGTTGATCACCATGCACAAGGCCACCATTGGTGCCATGTCTTGCAATCCTGCCATTGGCGGTATTGGCAAAGGTCAACTGGTCAAGGAAATTGATGCTCTAGGCGGAATGATGGCACAGGCAGCAGATTATGCCTGTATTCAATATCGACTTTTGAATCGGCGTAAAGGAGCAGCTGTCCACGGCCCCAGAGGACAAACAGACCGTGCATTATATCAACAATATGTTCAGGATTTTCTAAATAAACAGCCCAATCTCACGATTGCGGAATCCGAAGTCACGGATCTGATCATCGAACAGAACAGATGTGTTGGAGTCTGTACCGCCCATGATGAACATCTTAGAGCCAGAGCCGTAATACTGACCACGGGGACTTTTCTACGCGGCTGTATCTTCCAAGGTCAAAAACGCATTACAGCAGGCCGACACGGTGAAGAGGCCGCCACAAAACTCTCTGAACGTTTGCTGTCTTACGGAATACAGCTAGGTAGACTCAAAACGGGAACACCGCCAAGACTGGATAAAAACACCATCGACTACAGCCGCTTAACACCTCAGCCTGGCGATGAAATACCGCATTACTTTTCCATGCTCACCAGCCAGACCTTCCAACAGCAAGTTCCTTGTCATATCACACACACCAACCCCCAAACCCACGAGATTATCCTCAGCAATCTTGAATCTGCCCCCGCTTATGATGGCTCAATCTCTGGCAAAGGCCCGCGCTATTGCCCATCAATCGAAGACAAATTGCATCGGTTTGCGGATAAAACCAGCCACCAGATTTTCCTCGAGCCTGAAGGCCTAAGCAGCGATCTCGTCTACCCTAACGGCATTTCAACATCAATCGACACAGACACTCAAGAGCAATTCTTGCGTAGCATTACTGGACTCGAGAAAGTTGAGGTCATACAGTATGGCTATGCTATCGAGTACGATTATGTCGATCCGCGCAATCTTGCCTCGTCTCTGGAATTACAGCAGCTACCAGGACTTTTTCTCGCTGGTCAAATCAACGGCTCAACGGGCTACGAAGAAGCAGCAGCACAAGGCATCATGGCAGGTATCAATGCAGCAAACATTTGCAATGACTCCGCACCACTACAGATTGCTCGCCACGAAGGCTACATTGGTGTCATGCTCGACGATCTGACGCAAAAAGGCGTCACAGAACCCTACAGAATGTTCACCTCGCGTGCGGAATTCAGACTCCGTTTAAGGGCAGATAACGCGCCACAGCGCTTGTGCTCCATTGCAATTGAACAAAACTGTCTTGATCCTGAACGTAGGGCACTCTATCAAAGCCAACAACAGCATTATGCAGCTGCAATGGCAATATTGCAGCAAAAAGCCTCACCGAATCAGCTAAAATTGGCTGGCATCAATGTCAATCAAGACGGCGTGGTACGCGACGGCTATACTTGGCTGGGTTTCTCGCACATCGACTTTGAGGCTTTACGCTCCGTATGGCCTGAATTGGCGACTGTTCCACAGGATACTCAGACTCAAATTGCCCTTGACAGTCATTATGCCCACTATACTGAAGTCCAAGACCGCGAAATCCAACAGCTACAAAAAGAAGCCGCTGTAAAGATTCCTCAGAATATCGACTTTAGCAAATTACAAAGTATTTCCCATGAAGTACGGCAACTGCTGGCACAGAATCGCCCTGAAACACTCGGTGCAGCGGCTCGAATTCAAGGGATCACTCCAAGCGCACTGGCACATTTGATGATATTGATTCAATCGCAAAAATTACCACAACACGATTCGGCGCAATCACCATGACAGTGGGAGACTTCTTTCAGAAATTTGATGTTACAGAGACACAACGCGAACAATTATACGCCTATTCGGAATTATTATTACAGTGGAATAATCGTATAAATCTTATTGGGCGATCAACATCTGAAGATATTTGGCAACGCCATATCCTTGATAGCGCGGCACTGCTTGCACATATTCCAGCACCAGGGTTACACATAGCCGATCTTGGTAGTGGCGCGGGTTTGCCAGGGATTATTCTTGCAATCTTAAGTCAAAACCCGATCACCTTAATCGAGTCTTCAGGCAAAAAAGTAACATTTCTACAGGAAGTCAAAAATCAACTCCGTTTGGAATATACGATTGCCCATTGCCGCATTGAATCATTTACGCCAAAAGAAAAATTTGACATTATCACAGCACGCGCGGTTGCTGAATTACAGACTCTTTGGGCATGGAGTAACTCAATACGTCAAACAACAGCAATAGGGCTATTTTTGAAGGGTGAACAGGCAGAACGGGAATTTTCTGCCCTAACATCTGATATTGATGTTCAGACAACACCTCATCCCTATGGGCGGGGGCAAATTATTACTCTTCAGCATATTGATAATGTACAAAAGGATTGATCATGGCAAAAAAAATACTCGGTCGCGGTATCGCAAGCCTATTTTCCCTTGATGATGAAAACGAAGAAGAAACTATCTCGGAAACGCTGCTGCAAGAAACTGGACAACAATCTGTTCCCATAGAACTCCTGTATCCCAATCCTGACCAACCCCGACGATTTTTCGAGCCTGAAGCTCTGACAGAACTCAGCGAGTCTATTGTCCGCAACGGTGTCCTACAGCCGATTCTGGTACGCCCACATCCGTTTAAGGTCAATGCCTATGAAATTATTGCTGGGGAACGTCGCTGGCAAGCCTCTCAAAAGGCCGAATTGTCCTCTGTACCGGTTATCATCAAAAATCTGAGCGATTCAGACGTTATTGAAATTGCATTGATCGAGAATATGCACCGCCGTGATCTGAACGTACTCGAGGAAGCGGCTGGCTATAAGCAACTCATTGAACAGTTTGACTATACCCAAGAAAAACTAGCCAGCATACTCTCGCGGAGCAGAAGCCATATTGCCAACCTGTTACGGTTATTATCTCTGCCAGAGACGGTTCAGGAACAGGTGCGCAACGGAGAGCTCTCGTCCAGTCATGCGCGGACACTTGTTGGGATTGAGGATTGTGAAAAATTCGCCAATCATATCATCAATGAACAGCTGAACGTTCGCCAAACAGAACAGATAGCACAAGAACTTCGCGAAAATCCTAATCTTGATCTTTTCAGCGCGCTCAAAGCACCAGATCAAAACCCACCATCACCGAAAAGTAAAACGCCTCAAGATATTCACGTTCGGGCATTACAAAAAAAGCTTTCAGACAAGGTCGGATTGAAAGTCCGTATCAAAGCCGATAAAAATCGTCAAAGTGGCAAGGTCACGCTATCCTATAAAAACCTTGAGGAATTTGATCGTATCAAGCAGGCTTTAGAATATCTCAAAATTTGATTGCGCGTAATCTGTAAAAACATACCGTTGTTGTCACCAAGAGTAAAATCACAGCATTGATATGATGGCTTATTGCTAATGCCGTCTCAACAGTGCTCAGCAGGGTAACAATACCCAAAACTATTTGGATACAGATAACAAAAAGAATCACAATCAAGCCCAACCGCTCTGGCTGAGATGACCGCCAGACACAGACATTCAAGACAGCTACAAAAAGAAACAGACCGTAGGCCAGCATACGATGATGAAATTGCACCGTAGCTTGCTGATCAAACCAGGCTGAAAACTCTGCTCCTAAATATTCTTCTGGAACAAAAGAGCCGTTCATCAAAGGCCAATCATTATAGACCATGCCAGCATCGTTGCCTGCCACTAATGCCCCACTAAGGACACTGATCAAAACCAACAACCACAGAACAGCATAAACCAGTAATCCTAATCTATAGTGCACGATTGTTTCACGTGAAACATCGCTTTTTCCTGCTTGAGAACTCAGGATAAACCACCATAAACCGCTGAGAATCAACAGGGCCATACCCAAATGTACCATCAAACGAAACGCGCTAACATCAAGGTTCTGACTCAAACCGCTTTTGACCATCCACCAGCCAATGACTCCTTGAAGTCCACCTAAAAACAGCAATATCACAAGAGCAGGCTGCCAAGCTTTTGGCAACATGCCGCGCCACCAGAAAACAACTAAAGGAATTGTATAGACCAGTCCAATGATGCGCCCCCAAAGCCGATGAAAATACTCCCACCAGAAAATGCTTTTGAAACCTTCAATATCCATACCATAGTTTTGAAAACGGTACTCTGGAATCTGCTGATACAAAGCAAAAACTCTCTGCCATTCCACATCGCTCAGTGGCGGCAAAAAGCCCAATATCGGACGCCATTCGATCATGGACAGCCCCGAATCGGTTAAACGTGTAATCGCACCAATAACAATCATCAACAGCACCAAAATACCGCACGTGATAAGCCAAAGCTGTACTGAACGCTGCATGAACTACCTCTATCTAATGATACTGAACGCGATACAAACTACCATCTTCTAAAGCACATTGCAGTACATCCGCTAAGACAGCACCATAATGCGCTACGCCTTCAGCCGTATCAATCAGGTCCTGCCGAATCTCTATGCCGATATGGGCAATACCGCTTGAGAGACCATGACCATTCAAAGTATAGGAAACATCAAAACCAGAATAGGGCAAATTATCCCCAAGACAAATTTCAGGATACCGTCGAAATTGCGCAATAATACCATCAGCTAAACGCCTGTCATGGCCACTGATCAAGCCATACTGCCACGGTCTTAGCGATTCGCCCTGTAAAGCAGGTGTAAAGCTATGTATCGAGATTAGCACTGGCGCAATATCCCCTTGCCAATGACGCGCAAGAGCAGCAGATAAAGCCTGATGATACGGCCATAGACTACGCTCAGCACGGCCTATCTTATCCTCTGGTGACAGGTTCGCGTTTCCAGGTATAATTATATTATCACTCTGTTCAGGGATGGAGCCTAATGAAGCTGGCGGACGGTTGCAGTCAATATACAGACGCGAGTACTTGCTAAAAACCGCAGTCACATCAAGAGCTTGCGAAATATATGACGTGACATCAGCCGCGCCAATATCCCAACCAATATGCTGTTTTAGCTGTTGATCACTCAAGCCCAAATTTGCCAATTCCTCAGGAACAGCATATCCCGCATGATCACAACACAGCACAATGGGGCGTTTTGAATCAGGGCGCAACAAGGTATAGGCCATCACATCACCAGTAAATAATAGAAATTCAGTTGGCAGAATACCGCCATTAGTTTATGAGGTGTAAATATTTCTTACAACAGAATCAACAAGACGAGTATCCCCTATGCCTAAACCAGTCAAGCGCGTTGTTCTAGCCTATTCTGGCGGCTTGGACACATCTGTCATTCTTCGGTGGCTTCAGGAAGAGTATCGCTGTGAAGTCGTGACCTTCACTGCCGATCTAGGGCAGGGAGAAGAGCTGGAACCCGTTCGAGAAAAAGCGGAAAAGTTAGGTATAAAACATATTTATATTGATGACTTGCGCGATGAATTTGTCCGCGATTTTGTGTTTCCGATGTTCCGCGCCAATGCTCTGTACGAAGGCCAGTATCTGTTGGGGACTTCGATTGCACGGCCTTTGATTGCCAAGCGACAGATTGAAATTGCTGAGGAAACTGGTGCAGACGCTGTGGCACACGGCGCCACAGGCAAGGGCAATGATCAAGTCCGCTTTGAGTTGGGGTACTATGCGCTAAAGCCCGATATACGGGTTATTTCACCGTGGCGTGAATGGGACTTGACCTCAAGAACCAGCTTAATTGAATATGCGCAAAATCATCAAATTACTGTACCAGCAGATAAATTTGGCGAAGCACCGTTTTCTGTCGACAGCAACCTTTTGCACATCTCGGCAGAGGGCAAAGTTCTCGAAGACCCTGCTATTGCTGCACCCGAATTTGTCTATTCACGCACCGTACGTCCAGAAGATGCACCAGATACACCCGAAGAAGTCAAAATTGATTTTGAGCGCGGCGATCCCACCCACATCAATGGAAAGAAGTTAGGTCCCGCTGATTTACTGACCGAATTGAATCGTCTTGCAGGCAAACACGGTATTGGTCGTCTGGATATGGTCGAGAATCGCTTTGTCGGGATGAAATCCCGTGGCGTGTACGAAACACCAGGTGGAACATTACTGATGTTTGCCCACCGCGCGATGGAATCGATCACCCTTGACCGCGAGGCTGCACACCTAAAAGACGAATTGATGCCGAAATATGCGCACCTTATTTATCAGGGCTTCTGGTTCAGTCCTGATCGTGAAATGTTGCAGGCTCTGATAGACCACAGTCAAGAGTTCGTCACTGGTTCGGTGGTGATCAAGCTCTATAAGGCAGGCATGACCACAATGTCACGGCAAAGCCCTTGCAGTCTGTATTCTGAACAACACGTCACCTTTGAAGAGGATGATGTCTACAACCAGCAAGACGCTGAGGGCTTTATTCAGCTACAGGCATTACGCCTAAGACTGCAAGCACA
>JAHDDM010000186.1 GCA_020629355.1 Rhodospirillaceae bacterium | reverse complement strand
GGCGAGCCTTTGATCATCACATAACGGCCTTTAGGCTGTGCGACAAAAACCGCGCGCGCTTGCATCCGACCTACCTCGACATTATCGAAAGTAAGATAAAATGCGCGCGGGTCTTCGATCAGGCGGTCATAGGCCACCACAGGAATACCCTCATCGGCAGCCGCTTGAACAGCAGGGCCAACAGCCTGAGCGTCTTGCGCCAGAATGATCAAAGCATCCACGCCTTGCGCAATCAGGCTTTCAACATCGGAAAGCTGTTTTGAAGACGAAGATTGCGCATCAGCAGAAACATATTTTGCCCCTGCCGCATCTAAAGCACCCACAATCGCGGCCTCGTCAGTTTTCCAGCGCTCTTCTTGGAAATTCGACCAGCTTACGCCCACCGTTAAATCTTTGGCATAGGCTAAAGTTCCCGTTACACTCAGGGCAGCTGCCATGACAGCACCGCCTGCATATTTTATAAGATGTTTCATCTGTGTCTCCCAGTTAATAAGTATTACAAAACGAAAATTGACGCCGAATAGCTTCAATCACCCTATTATTTCGAGAAATAAAATTATTGCAAGACTTTTATGATTTTTTATACAATACTTGAAACACTTTCTTGCAACAAATTGAAAAAGAGCGGAATTTTATGAATCCTGAAAGCCCTCCTGAGTTGGCAACATTGCCTGGTAGCGAACAGCGTAGTCTTGGACGGAAACACATTATCGACACGATTCGCAAAGCTGGCGAGATTGCCCGTATCGATATTGCTCATGCAACGAACACCAGTCCAGCAACCGTAACGGCTATTGTGGCAGAGCTGCTGGAAGCTGGCCTGATTGCAGAGGTCTCAAAAGAAAACTCAGGCCAACGCGGCCGGCCACGAATCAAGCTGAAGGTACGCTGTGCTGCACACAAGGTTGCTGGTATCAAGGTCTCGCGGCATTTTGTCTCGGTGATCGTGGCAGACTTTGGCGGTAATGCAATAGCCCACCACGATTACCCTCTTGCGCTTGCCAAGATGTCTGCATCAGCACTATGCCAGAATATTCTGAACGCCCTTGATCAGACCTGTGCCAAGGCTGGATTTCCTCGTAACGAGGTCTCTTCGATAGGTATTGGACTGGCAGGTCAAATTGATGCGCGGCGAAATTTTGTCCATTGGTCTTCCTCTTTAAGTGAACGCAACGTTGCCTTTGGCGATATGCTCTATGCGGCGGCTGGTATCCCAATATTCATCGACAATGACGCGAATCTGGTCACCCGGGCAGAGCAGCTTTTCGGCAAGGGCAGAAATGTTGATAATTTCATTGTCATCACCATCGAGCATGGTGTTGGGATGGGGATTGTGATTGATCATAAAATTTACCGTGGCACACGCGGTTGCGGTGCGGAGTTCGGCCACACCAAAGTCCAGCTTGAGGGCGCATTATGTCAATGCGGACAACGCGGCTGTCTGGAGGCCTATGTGGGTGACTATGCGCTTTTGCGCGAGGCCACGATTAAGGACAATGGTGATACCCATCAAACCCTGGAATCATTGTTTCAGGCCGCCAAAGAGGGCGATGAACTGGCACGTTCGATATTCACCCGCGCTGGACGGATGTTCGCCATGGGTTTGGCGAATGTGATCAATGTCTTTGATCCGAAATTGATCATTTTGTCTGGTTCGCATCTGAGCAATGATTTTCTGTACACCGAAGAAGTTATCGCCCATGTCCAGCGTTCGGTTGTACAGGTAGACGAGCCACTACCGAATATCGTCACCCATGCCTGGGGCGAAATGATGTGGGCAAAAGGTGCAGCAGCATACGCCATTGAGGGAATCTCTGCTTTACATATCAACGGTTTAGGCTCCGATGCTGGTTAGAGCAATATTCCTGTTGCTGCTGGCTACGCCTGCCTTAGCCGATGTCCGCCTTGTGCCACGCACCCTGCCCGCTCATGTCTACGATGGCGGTTGGGAGCATTATGTTGGCGGCGGGGTAGCCGCATTCGATTGCAATCAAGACAATCTTCCCGAACTGTATTTGGCGGGTGGCAGCAATCCAGCACAGCTATTGATCAATCAAACCACAAAGAACAAGGCTCTTGAATTTACGGCTGCAACCCCAGAGACCCTTGCACTTGAGGGCGTTATTGGCGCATACCCGTTGGATATAGACAGCGACGGGATACTTGATCTTGCACTATTGCGGGTGGGTTCGGATCAGATACTACGCGGCTTGGGAAACTGTGGATTCGCACCATTTACAGAGCTTACCTTCAATTCAGGCAATCACTGGACAACAGCCTTCTCAGCAACGTGGGAAACAAACCAAGCCCTGCCCACACTCGCCTTTGGTACTTATGTTGATCGCAGCAACCCCAAGGGGCCTTTTGGCACCTGTGATGACACCTTGCTGTATCGCCCCATCGAAAATGGCTACCCTGCTCCCCTGCACTTAAAACCTGGCTTTTGCGCCCTGTCGATGCTGTTCTCTGATTGGAAACGCAATGGTCACGCCGATTTACGCATTTCCAATGATCGGCATTATTACGTCAAAGACGGTCAAGAGCAATTATGGCGCATGAC
>JAHDDM010000185.1 GCA_020629355.1 Rhodospirillaceae bacterium | reverse complement strand
GGGTGCTTTGGACGCGAGGGTCTGTGCAGGGCTAGAGCGGTTTTCAGCAATAAAGGCTGCAATTTCGGCTTCAAGTTCTGGTGTCATTTCGCGCGGCGTGTGGGCATCTATTGCGGTACGCATACGGGCGATTGTTTCTGCTGTCGAGCCACAGCAGCCGCCGATTATCTGGACACCTATATCCATACAGTATTCAGTATAACGCGCCATAAGTTCTGGCGTGCCATGATAATGAAATGCGCCGTCACGAAATTCAGGAATGCCATAATTACTTTTTGCGGCAAGGACAATATCAGGGCTGGTTTGCCGCATCGCGATCATGGTCTCAAGCAATTCGGCAGGACCTAGGCCGCAATTTGCGCCGAGAATGTCTGTGTGTAATGATTGGCTTTGCAGCATATTGTGCAGATTGGCTGGCTCAAGTCCCATCATGGTGCGCCCGGCGGTATCAAAACTCATACACAGGGCAATCGGTTTATCGCTCACCCGTTGAATGCCGCGAATAGCAGCTCCTGCTTCTTCGATGCTCGAGAGGGTCTCGATCCAAAAGGCATCAACGCCGCCCTCGTGCAAGGCTTTGGCCTGTTCAGCAAAACAGTTCTCAGCATCTTCTTCGCTTAATTCGCCAAGCGGAAATAGTAAATCTCCGGTAGGGCCGATGGAGGCGAAAACTAATGCTGAAGAATCATGCTTTTCGATACAGTCGCGCGCGATTTTTGCGGCGGCATGATTCAGTTCAAAAACCTGATCTTCAGCCTGATGCAAAGCCAATCTTCGGGCATTGCCGCCAAAGCTGTTGGTTAAAATAGCGTCTGAGCCAGCTTCAAGGAATTGCGCGTGCAGACGGGTGATTTTTTCTGGTGCGTTAATATTCCAGAACTCTGGTGCTTGACCACTGGTCAGTCCCATGGTGAACAGGTTTGTGCCTGTTGCGCCGTCGAGCAATAGGGCTTTTTTGGTGTGCAGAATGTCTTTTATGGAAGTCATTTTATAGCAGTTATGCCTCTTTAAGCAGAAGCCTGATCCTTAAAATCTTGCCAAAGAACAGGATTGTCTTTGAAAGCACCAGTGCAATGGGTGGTGATGGTTTTGACACCTGGCTTGCAGACACCGCGAATCGACATACATTGGTGTTCAGCAGAGACCATCACCGCGACTCCTTTGGGCTTCAGCGCGCGTTCGATAACGCGCGCAATATCTACGGTCATGCTTTCCTGTGTCTGTAGTCGCTTGGCAAATATCTCGACGACCCGTGCCAGTTTGCTGATCCCCACCACGCCTTTGCTTGGGATATAGGCAATATGGGCTTCACCAATCACAGGCAGGATATGGTGTTCGCAATGAGAGACGAAATCTATCCCACGCAAAAGAACGAATCCTTCATATTGATCAATATCCTCAAAAGTATGCGATAGTACCTCTTCAGGGTCTTGAGCATAGCCTGCGAAGAACTCTGCAAAGGCCGAGGTCACACGTTTTGGTGTCTTGCGTAAACCCTCGCGTTCAGGGTTCTCGCCAATCCAGCGTAGGAGTACACGAACGGCCTCTTCAGCTTCGTCACGGGTAGGTAAGTCTTGGGTCATTTGGCTCATCTCAGCAATGCCAGTGGTATTTTCTTGAGCCTTGTACTGGTTATCTAGGTATGACGCAACTAAAGACATGGGTAATTTTGAGGATTTAGCAGTTGTGATTCCTGTCATCAGGTGTATAAAAAGCGAAGACAGTTCTGGTGCTGTGCCAGAATGCGACCCCAAATGTATAGCCACAAGCAAATGCCATTGCGATTGCCCAAGAATATAAGTTCAACGCCCTTTGTGCGTCTCTTGAGTGTGGGTTGGCTGTTGTTGCCTATTACAGTGTACCGCTATACTCTTTCGCCCCTTTTGGGACAAAACTGTCGTTATGCACCTAGCTGTAGCGCCTATTGTGCCGAGGCTCTGCTGAGGCACGGGCTGTTTTCTGGTGGCTGGATGGGGGTGAAACGTTTGATGCGTTGTCATCCTTGGGGCGGATGCGGCGTTGATCCCGTGCCAGATTCGGGGCAGGGCAAGCCATGAACTATTGGTTAGTCAAGTCTGAACCAGGCACATGGAGTTGGGACGATCAGGTGCGCGATAGCGTGACCCATTGGGATGGGGTGCGAAACTATCAAGCCCGCGGTCACTTGCAAGCGATGAGATGCGGTGATCAGGCATTTTTCTACCATTCGGTCAAGGAAACACGCATTGTCGGCATTGTCGAAGTGGTTCGAGAATATTATCCTGATCATACCGATGAATCGGGGCGTTTCGGCATGGTGGATGTCAAGGCGATTCGTGCGGTGGATCATCCCGTGACCCTGGCAGAGATGAAGGCCACTCCTGAACTGGCACATTTGGCTTTAATTAAGCAAAGCCGCCTTTCGGTGATGCCGATTGACCCAGAGAGTTGGGAAATTATTTTAAGTATGTCTAAAAAATAACTCTAAAATCATATATTAAGGAAAAGATATGAGTAAACGTAATAAAATCGCTTTGATTGGTGCGGGCAATATTGGTGGCACGCTTGGTTTGATGAGTATGTCGCGGCGTTTAGGTGATGTGGTGCTGTGCGACATTGTTGA